>CAMWIU010000081.1 GCA_947174385.1 uncultured Treponema sp. | reverse complement strand
CAATTATGTCGTGCATACGCACGTGACGTGCGGAATCTGTGCGGGGGAAATACGTCCGGACAAGCGAGCAAATTTTTGTTTGTTGATCGCTTTCGCGTTGGGCAAGCATATTAAATTTTGAAAAACCAAAATTTCTTGAGGATATATGTTATAATACGAAAGCAACGAAAATTAAGACGGGGGACAGTGGTATGACATGCAACAGTTTGGAAGAAGTGCGGACAAATATCGACAGGATTGACGACGCAATTATTAAGTTGATTGCCGAAAGAGGAACGTATGTGATTCAAGCATCGGCATTCAAAAAAGACGAGGACGGCGTAAAAGACACCGGGCGAGTCGAAAAAGTAATCGCAAAGGTGCGCTCAAAAGCCAACGAGTATGGCGCAAATCCTGATATGGTCGAGGCACTTTACCGAGAAATGATTTCAAGGTTTGTCACTATGGAGATGTCAGAATTTCAAAAGAAAGCGTAGAGAGAAATCGCAATGCAGGAAAAACGATGAAAAACAAAACCGAAGCGTCACGGCTTGCGTACAACAAAATCGCCTCCGAATACGACGTGTCGAAAGAAGGGCGGTACACGCGATTCCACATCGGGGAGCTGTCCGACACAATCGATTTGCGCGATGGCGACGTCGTGCTTGACGTGGCGTGCGGGAACGGGACGCTGCTGCGGGAATTGTCGAAGCGGGCGGACATTCAGGCGCACGGAATCGACGTGGCGGAGGAGATGATTCGCGCCGCAAAATCGCGCTACCAGGACATGCATTTTGAGGCGCGGTCGTGCTGCCCGCTTGCCTGGAACGACGGGAGCGTTGACATCATAACGGTGTGCTGCGCGTTCCATCATTTTGAGAATCCGCAGGAATTCGCGGACGAATGCAGGCGCGTCCTGAAAAAAGGCGGCGCGGTGTATGTCGCCGAGCCGAACTTTGGCGCGGCACTCAGATTTTTGGCGAACACGATTTGGTTTCCCTTTGCAAAAAGCGGCGACGTGAAAGTGTACGGCGCGAAAACGCTCGCGGCATTTTTCTACGCCGCCGGATTCCAGGCGGTGCGGGCGTACAAAAAGGGCGCGGGCTTGTTCCTGAAGGCGGAGAAATAAAGTAGAATAGAGCGAGTTTTGTGCGAAATCTTGCGCACTTATTCAAGGCGGATTTTCGCTTCGTTGAAAAACAAGGAGGAATTTATGAAGAAAATTTTTATTTTAATGGCAATGATTTTTCAGATGCTCTGCGTTTTTTGTGAGGACGATGATTTGTCATTTGTGAAAGAAGCTGTCGAACAATATTTTGCAACACTGCCGTATGGAGAAAATTGGACTTTAGCCAGGTCGTCGGCTTTACGAGAAAATGGCAAATCCATAGATTTGTACGAACGGGACAAAGCATTTGACAACAATAAAGACACAGCGTGGGTTGAAGGCGTTCCTGGTTTCGGTCGCAATGAATATATTATGACGAATGTTTTAATTCAAGATGGAAAATTTTATTATGATGTAAATTATCACGAATTAAAAGAAGAAAGCGGCATAAAAGTCTATCTGTCAATGTTAAATGGATTTTGTAAAAATCAAAACTTGTATTTCAGCAATAACAGAGTAAAGAAAGCAAGGATTGTATTTTACGACACTCCGGTATCCATTGGTCAAGATTATACAACAATAAGAGCCGAGCCAGTAATTGTCTTTGAAAAAGAAATTGAATTAAAGGATGTCATGGAAGAGCAAAAATTTTGCTTCAACCTTACAACTAGAGTTGATTTTCCTTTTTGTACCGCCGCTTTATTAATGCAACTTACAATCCTCGATGTCTATCGTGGCACGGATTATGACGATACTTGTATCAGCGAGATAAAAGTCTACGGCGAGTATGCGGAATAAAGCGAGCAAAACACAAAAAAAATCCTAAACTTTCCCCGCTTGTCGCCGATAAACAGAATGCTATGAAAAGAATTTTTTTTGCGCTTTGTTTCTTTTTTATTTTTGCGAGTACAATCGCGTTTGCGGCGGACGCGGAATTCATTTATTCGGGAAGCGAAAATTATTCGCTTGTGGAACGCACGGATTTGCGCCGCTACGACAACGGAAAATATTCAGGACTCGTGGTTCGCGAAATTCGCTCGTTCATCGTTTGCGATGGCGGCATTTACGACGGCGATTTTTATGTGAGCCAAGACACAGTTCGCAACAGGCAAATTGTTGACGAAGGAATTCACACGAGCATACATTCTGTTTTTAAAATTCATAACGACGGCAAACTTGAAATGCTCGAGGACAACGGCTTTCCGACATTCCGAAGTTTTCCGACTTTTCCAAATCAAAAAATTCAAATCGGGCAATCTTGGCAGGCGGAGGCCACGCGCTGCGTCGATCCGCTGAACAAAGGCATTCCAACTCGCATGCCGATTTTCGTCGAGTACACTTATTTGAAAGATGAAATTTTTCAAGGGCAGGAAGTTTTTGTTTTGAGCGCGAAGTGGGCGACGCGCTACGGCAATTTTGCCCGAACGAATCACATTGATTATTCGGGCGATTCGGATTTGCAAAAAGCGCAAGGCTCGCACAATGCCACGATGTTCATTCGAAAATCGGATTGCGCCGCGCTTGTGATTCGCGACAGCGTTGACGAAACTTTTTTCTATTCGGATGGAAATCAATATTCTTTCAAAGGAACGATTTCGCTTTTCACAGAATATCCGCCAGCCGTGGACAAAACAAAATTGATTCCAGCGTTGCGCCGCGCAGAATTGATTGACGACGATGCCGCGAAATTTTTGACGGATAAAAATCCTCCGTCGCAAAATTCTGGCACGAAAAATATCGCGAAAAACGACGATGAAAAAAATCCGTTCGGCACTTACAACGGCGAGCCGATGAACACAAGCAAGTGGCTTGAGCCTTTTGGGAAAGGAAATTCCGGCGCGAAAAATTCCGACAAAAAAAATTCGCCGGGCAATGATTCGAACAATCCAAACCGCGCGAGCGTCAGCGTTGAAAAAACCAGCGGCGGCATAAAACTCACGATTCAGAATTTGCATTTCAAGCCGGACAGTCCCGAGCTTCTTCCTGGCGAAGAAAATCTTTTGGACAAAATCGCTTCGGTTTTGAAGCAAGCACCGAAGAACAAACTTTTGATCGAAGGGCACACGGCGGACACAGGAAATCCGACGGGCGAAATGCAGCTTTCCGTAGAACGCTCGCGCGCGATTGCGCAAGAACTTTCCAAGCGCGGAATAAATCCCGATTTGTTTTTGTGCCGGGGAAGCGGCAGCAAAAAACCAATCGCCGACAATTCCACAAGGGAGGGGATGGCGAAAAATCGCCGCGTGGAAATCACGATTTTGGAATGAAAAATTCGCGAGCCGCGCGAAGCCTTTTTCCGCGATTATACTTGACTTTTTTTCAATAATAATTAGAATTGTATTATGAATTTTAGTAAAACGGCCAGCAAATATGTTGACAAAAAACTGCTCGCTGCAATTTCTGAATTTCTAGACAGCGAGGATTTTCTTGCGTCCGCAGACACGGTTGCATCTGCTTTCGGTGCGAGCGCGCAGGCTTTTTCTCGCAAGTCCTCCGACTTTGATTCCAAGCTGATTATGAGCTTCCAAAAAAATCTTTCGCTTCTCATTCAAAAAACTTGGGTGGAAAAATCCGACGCTGAACTCAAGGAAAATGTCCTTTACAAACTCAACGAATATTGCGAATCAGTTTCCGGCGGCGCATGGAGCAGCTCGTACCCCTCCCTTTTGCAAATCGTGAACAACGTCGTCTATTTGATGTTTGGCAATTTGGCGAAAAGCGCCGACTTTGAAGAATACGCTTTGCGCGTCGATCCGGAATTCGGAATTTTTTGGCTCTACATCGAAAACCTTCCCGCCGAGCAAAATTGGTCAAAAGAAAAAGTCAAGACGGCGATGCTTTTGGGAATGTATTTTTTGGCGAACTATTAAATCGCGTTTCGCAACAAAATTTCCGCATTTATTTTCATCATTTTAAAATTAAAAGGGGAATTTCATTTTGGATTTGGAATTGAAAAATATTTGCCTCGAATTAAAAGCAGCTCAGCAAAAACTCGCTTTGCAAAACGCCGCGCAAAAAAACGCCGCGTTGCTTTGCGTGCTTGATTCGATAAAACGAAATTCGGAAAAAATTTTTGCCGCAAACAAAATCGATGTTGAACGCGCGAAAAAAAATGGAATGAGCGAAGCCTTGGTGGACAGGCTTTCTTTGGACGAAAAAAAAATCGGCTCGATTTTGGATGGAATAAAAATCGTAGTCGAGCGCGAAGATCCAATCGGAAAGATCGTCGCGGGTTGGAAAACGCCCGCCGCGTTGGAAATAAAGCAAGTGCGCGTTCCGCTCGGCGTGGTTTGCATAATTTACGAATCGCGCCCGAATGTTACTGTGGACGCATTTTGCCTTGCGTACAAAAGCGGAAATTCGATTTTGCTTCGCGGCTCTTCTGCGGCTTTGAATTCGAACAACGCGCTTTGCGCGGCAATCAAAGAAGGATTGCAAAATTCTCCCGAAGGAATTCCCGAAGCCATCGAACTTTTGCAAAGCACTTCGCATGACGACGTTGAAAAAATTCTGAACGCGCGCGGCTTGATTGACATTGTGCTTCCTCGCGGCGGAAAAAATCTGATTGCGAATGTCGTTCAAAATGCGCGCATTCCTGTCATCGAAACTGGAAGCGGAGTGTGCCATCTTTTTGTTGACGAAGATGCGGATTTGCAAATGGCTGCGCGAATTGCCGAAAACGCGAAAATTCAGCGGCCGGGAGTTTGCAATTCAATCGAAGCGATTTTGGTGCATAAAAATATTTTGCAAGAATTTTTGCCTTTGCTGGAAAATAAATTTTCGGGGCGAGTGAAAATTCATTCGGACGAAAATTGTTTTTCGATTTTAAATGATTCGGCAAAAAAAGCCGGACGCGAATGCATTGTCCACGCGACAAGCGAAGATTTCGGAAATGAATTTTTGGATTACGAATGTGTCGTCAAATCTGCGGAATCTTTGGAAGATGCGATTGAATACATCAACGCGCACAACACGAAGCATTCCGAATGCATCGTCACGAAAAGCCGCGAGCATGCGCGAGCGTTTCAGCAAAAAATCGACGCGGCTTGCGTTTATGTAAATTCTTCCACGCGCTTCACTGACGGCGGAGAATTCGGCTTTGGCGCGGAACTCGGAATCAGCACGCAAAAATTGCACGCGCGCGGCCCGATGGGGCTTGAGGCTTTGACGACAACAAAATTCCTGATTGACGGCGAAGGTCAGATTAGGAATTAATAGTTAATATTGAATAATGAATAATTTTCGGGCGAGTTTTTCTGCTTTTGTGAGCGAAGCGAACAAAATGCGAGCTGTGCGAGCAAGGAAAAACTCGTAAGCAAATCGAAGATTTGCGATTGAATACGGAGGTTTTTATGAATTTGGGATTTTTGAAAGGAAAAGATTTTCTCACGTTGCGCGATTTTTCGGCGCAGGAAATTCTGTCGCTTTTGGATTTGGCGGCGGAACTGAAACAGGCGAAACGCGACGGCGTTCAAATAGAAAATTTTCGCGGAAAAAACATTGCGCTGATTTTTGAAAAGACAAGCACGCGCACGCGCTGCTCGTTCGAAGTGGCCGCGCACGATTTGGGAATTTCCACGACGTATTTGGCGGACGGCTCGCAAATCGGAAAAAAAGAAAGCATCGCCGACACTGCGCGCGTTCTTTGCCGAATGTTCGACGGAATCGAATATCGCGGCTACGGGCAGGAAATCGTGGAAGAACTGGCGCGGCATTCTACGGTGCCGGTTTGGAACGGTCTCACAAATGAATATCATCCCACGCAAATGCTCGCCGATATGCTCACCGCACGTGAAAAATTCGGCACGCTCAAAAAATTGAAGCTCGTCTATTTTGGCGATGCTCGCTATAATATCGGAAATTCGCTTTGCGTTGTCTGCGCCAAACTCGGGCTGGATTTGGTTTTGTGCACGAACAAAAAATATTTTCCTGCGAAAGAACTTTTGGCGGATTGCAAGCCTTGGTGCGAAGAAAGCGGCGGCTCGATTTCGCTTGAAGAAAATGTCGAAAAGGCGGCGCAAGGCGCGGACATCATTTACACCGATGTTTGGGTGAGCATGGGCGAGCGCGACGAAATTTGGGCGGAACGAATCGCCGATCTCAAGCCGTATCAAGTTACGAAAAAAATTATGAGTCTTGCAAAGCCGAGCGCGATTTTCATGCACGACCTTCCTTCGTTCCATGATTTGAACACGGAAATCGGAAAGGAAATCAACAAGAAATTCGGCATCACGGAAATGGAAGTTACGAACGAAGTTTTCGAATCCGAGCAGTCCGTGGTTTTCGACGAAGCGGAAAATCGAATGCACACAATCAAAGCAGTTATAGTGGCTACAATTTGATTGCAGTTCATAAAAACGATAAAATTCGCATTTTTTCAACATTCGCGTAACAAAACGATTTGTTTGATGTTGAAAAAATAACGGCGAATGTTTACAATTGATAATTGCTTAACATTGCAATTGTCGCGACATTTTAGCGACAATTTTAAACGTTCCCTAAAAATTTAACTTTTGAAAAACTTCAGATTTTCAAAAGTTAAATTTCATCCGCGTTAAGCAACTTGTTGCGACGCGGATAGTTCAATAAGCGAGTTTTTGAAGAAAACTCGTAATTAAAGTTTGCGGCACTATTTTGGCGCAAACTTTAAACTTTATAAAATTATGGCAAGAAAAAAAATCGAAGCGCGAAAACTGTGCGCCAAGCCGGAAGCGGTGATTGAAATCGCTTCCACCGGCGTGCGGCTTTCAATAGTTGAAGTTGTCTCACAAAAAGCCGCGGACGGAAATTCGGAAGGCGAAAACTCGCGGAGCGTTTTTTGGAACACGCTTGACAGGAGCAACATTCCGATCGCATTCGGCGCGGAAGTTTTCGCCACTGGTCAAATCAAGCAAAGTTCGATTTCGCAATGCATTCAAATTCTTGCGCGTTACAAAGAGCAGCTCGCTTCATGGGGGCTTGCTCCTCAAGATGCCACGGTCATCGCCACAAGCGCGTTGCGCGAATCTCACGATCGCGATTCCATCATCGACAGAATTTTCGTGCGCACCGGATTCACCGTCCGAATAATTGACGGCCTTGAAGAAAGCCGCCTGATGTACATCGCCGTGCGCGAATGTTTCAAAAACAGCCCGATAAATTTGGCAGACGACGATTTTATAATTTTGGAAGCGGGCGGCGGCTCCACCGAACTCACGTTGCTAAAAAAAGGCAGCATTGTCGGAGCGCATTCTTTCAGGCTTGGCGCGGCTCGCGTGGAACGGCGGCTTGGACAAGTGGGCGCGACCGACACGACGCAACGTTATGTGCGGCAATTCATTTTGAATTCAAAAAATTCGCTCAACGAAGAATTGAAAAATCTCAAAGTGAAAAGTTTTATCGCCGTGGGAAAAATTCCGCAGATCGCCGCGCTTTATGTCGGAAAGCCGATTTCAACTTTTTTGTGGGAAATTCCGCGCGAAAAATTTTTCGAATTCGCAAATGAAATTCAAAATTATTCCGTGGAAGAATGCATGGCGCGTTTTAAAATTTCGTACAATGACGCGGCGCAAATGCACACGGGCTTTTTCATTTACGAAACTTTTTTCGAATTGAGCGACGCGAAAACAATCATCGTGCCGGAAACGAATTTGCGCGAAGGAATTCTCATCAGCAAAATCGATTCTCCAGACGAAGAATTGCAGCAGGAATTCTACAAGCAGATTTCCGCAGGCGCGTTGAATTTGCTTCGAAAATATCATGGCGATGAAAGCCACGCATCTTACGTCGCGAAAACGTCGCTCGAAATTTTCGACGAACTCAAAGACGAAAGCGCGCTCGACAAACACGCGCGAGTTTTGCTCGAAGCGGCGGCGATGCTCCACGACATCGGAATTTTCGTGCGAATGGAAAATCACCATTTGCACAGCGCGTACATAATTTCCAATTCGGAATTTTTCGGGCTTGGAAAAAATGAAATTACGATAATTTCCGAAATCGCGAAATATCATCGCGGCAACGCGAATCCGCAAGACGACGAACAATTCCAAATGCTGCCGCGCGCCGAACGAATGATGATTTTGAAACTCACTTCGATAATCCGAATCGCGGACGCGCTGGATCGCGGGCACACGCAAAAATTCGAGCAGCTAAAATTCAGCAGGCAAAAAGATTCGTTTGTCATCTACACGGGGAACAGGCACAACACAGTTTTGGAAAGGCGCGCGCTCGGCGAAAAAGGCGAAATGTTCGAATCGGTTTTCGGCTACAAAGTGATTTTGACTTGATTTAATTTCGGCGAACGAAAGCTGGCGAAAATGTCACTGGCTTTCATCATGCCAATTCGCGATTTGAATTGCGAAGACGCTTATATTTTGTAAAATATTTTAAATAGGAGAAATATGGCTACTGCGAAAATTTCATCTGACAAATTTTTAAACCGCGAACTTTCTTGGATCGAATTCAACGCGCGAGTTTTGCACGAAGGATTGCGCGCCGACGTTCCGCTTTTGGAGCGGCTCACATTTCTTTCGATAGTGACAAGCAATTTCAACGAATTTTTTCAAGTGCGCGTGGCTTCGATAAAGCGGCTTTTGAAAAATGCGCCTGGCGCAAAAGACATTTCGGGCCTCACTCCAAAACAGCAGCTTCGCGCGATTTCCGAACGAGCGCACGAAGTGATGGCGGCGCAACAAGAATGCCTCAAAACGCAAATCCTGCCGGCTTTGGCGAAAGAAGGATTCGTGTACAAGCGTCCCGAAAATTTCAGCGCGGCGCAAAAAGAATTCACCGAAGATTTTTTCAAAAATCAAGTTTTGCCACTTCTCACTCCGCTTCGGACGGACACCGAACAATTTCCGCAAATCGTGAATTTAAAATACCACGCGGCGTTTTTGCTCAAGCCCATCGCAAACATTCGCACGATGAACAAGGCGTTCGAGGCAAAGCCTGGCGTTCCGCTTGTCGCGCTCGTGCAGATTCCCGACACGATTCCGAATTTGATTTGGCTTCCGAGCGAAAAGCCGAATGTCAAAGAATTCACGACGCTCGCCGATTTGGTAATAAAATACGGCACTTGGCTTTTCGCGGGATTCGAAGTGAAGCAGTCGCTTTTGTTCAACGTGGCGCGCGACGCGGATTTTGCGGTGGACGAAGATTCGGGCGAAAACTTCGTTCAGGCGATGCAAGAAATTTTGGTGCAGCGACAATCTTCGTTTGCCGTGCGAATCGTCTGCAACAAGACGAGTTCGGAATTGCAAAAATTTTTGGCGAACAAATTGAATTTGACGACGCAAGATGTCTACGCATTCGAAGGCTTGGTGGACGCGGCGACGCTCTGCGAAATTTCCGACGCGGAAGATACGGCGCGGCTCAAAAACGAAAAATGGCAGCATTTCGAAAACGCCGCGCTGCCGCAAGAAGGCGCGTATTGGGACACGCTCAAACAGCGCGACGTGATTTTGCATGTTCCTTACGAATCGTATCAAAGCGTGGTGAAATTTTTGGAAGACGCGGCGGAAGATGCCGACGTGCTTTCGATAAAAATGACGCTTTACCGAACGGGGCGTTCTTCGCCAATCATCACGGCATTGAAAAAAGCCGCGCGCAACGGAAAGCAAGTGACCGCGCTCGTGGAACTCAAGGCGCGTTTCGACGAGGAACTAAATATTGCATGGGCGGAAGAATTGGAACGCGCGGGCGTCATCGTAGTCTACGGCCTTGTCAATTTGAAAGTGCACGCGAAAATCATGATGGTGATTCGGCGCGAACAAGACACGTTCAAACGCTACATTCATTTGTCCACGGGAAACTACAATCCGAAAACCGCGCGGCTTTACAGCGACCTTTCGCTTTTCACTTCCAACCACGAAATCGCAAACGACGCGACGAAATTCTTCAACATCGTCACAGGATATTCCGCGCTGCAAACGATGAAATATCTTTCGATGGCGCCGGTGGATTTGAAATCGAAATTGCTGATGATGATTCAGCGCGAAATCGAACTTTCCACGCCGGAAACTCCGGGCCTCATCATGGCTAAAATGAACAGCCTCGCCGACGAGCAAGTCATCTCCGCATTGTACCGCGCGAATCGCGCCGGCGTTCGCGTAATGCTGAACATTCGCGGAATCTGCATGCTTCTTCCCGGCGTAAAAGGAATGAGCGAGAACATCAAAGTCGTTTCGATCGTTGACAGGTATTTGGAACACGCGAGAATTTTTTATTTCCAAAACGGAGCGTCGCCCGAAATTTATTTGGCGAGCGCGGACTGGATGCCGCGAAACCTTGACCGCAGAATCGAGCTGATGTTCCCGATTTTGAGCGACGAAGTTTTCGCAGAAATCAAGCACATCCTCGAAATCTATTTCGACGCGAACACGAACATTTTCGAGCTGCAAAACACAGGCGCGTGGAAAGCGTTGCGCCCGAAACAAGGCGAAGAGCCGCGCCGCGCCCAAAAGATTTTGTATGAAGAATACAAAGCCCGCAACGAACGGAACAAAACTCCCAAAACGCGATTCGCGGTGCGGAGGAAGTAAGGGCGCGGATTGAACGAGGCATTCACGCTTCAATCCGCGTTTAGTTCAGCCTATTCCTCTTCTCCGCCCTTCTTTCCTCTCGACGCAATCACCGAATTTATGCG
>CAMWIU010000080.1 GCA_947174385.1 uncultured Treponema sp. | reverse complement strand
AAGAGAATCTCCGGCTCGACTTTCAGGAACGACGCGATTTCGTCGATGACCTGCGACGGTGGAAACGAAACAAGCGGTACTCGACAAGGACGACCAGCTCAATGCGAAGTGCATACAAATTCAAGGGCAGATTCTTGAAACGCGCTTCAGGTAGGCTTTTTTACAACACGAGCAAATTCAGGCTCAAAAAGTTAAAGTCCAGCCCAAACAATACTGCGGACAACTTCCACTCATACGCCTGCAAGGATTTTCCGACAACATAATCGACAAATCGTTCTTGAAGTATAAAAAATTTTGCACATTTTCCTGTCGTAGCTCTTGTTTTATCACCAGTTATATCCGATCTCGTCTAATTTAACTAGTCAGATACCATACGTATTATGCAATAAAAAGAATATATCAAGGCAATCTTTTCATAAAGTGGATAAAAAACAGGAAACCGCCGCACTTAAAAATTCACGATATAGGTTGGCAATGAAAGCACGGTGAAACCGCAAAATACTACTTAAAACATTCTTCAAAGCCATTGAATTTAAAATCAATTGTGATATAATATTTACATTTTTTAATACAAATATGATATTGCCTCGTCATAGATGGTATGCATTTAAAGAAGGGTTTAGTTCGCTTTTAGTACAACGTGCAATTGCTGAAACTAAACAGGATTTTGGGGAAAAGAAAACTAATCGTTTTAGATCCATTCTCTGGCTCTGGTACTACCCCATTAACATCAATTCAAAATGGTTGTGATGGAATTGGTTTAGAAGTAAACCCATTCATGAGTTTTGTTTCGAAAACGAAATGTTTGCAATTAAGCTCTTGTGATTCAATAGAAAAAGAACTAGAAACTATTTTGCTTGATTCAAAAAAATTGGTAGATTCTCCTTTGGAAGGAGAATCTACCAATTTTGTGAAAAAAGCGGAAGAAATAAATGGCTATTTAATTTAAGCGTACTTAAACAATCTGAAACTATTAAAAAGTTAATTAACAGATCAAACTATTATGATTTTTTCAAATTAGCTTTGATTTCTTCAGTAATGAGTTGTTGTAATGCTGAAAAAATCTGGAAAATGTTTACGATATAAAAAGGCTCTTGACTAGACAAAAATAGAGATTTCCTAGTCAAGATAAGTTTTCTTGTACAAACTTCTTGACGAGCGGGAGCCAGTCTTGATGTCTGTGGTTGTACCGCCACTCGCACTCCTTCAAGTGTAGCACAAAAGCGTTGGAACTGCAACCGTTGAACTTGCCAGCCGCCTCTTCGCGAAACTCCATATTTATCGAGTCGTAAGCCTCTGAAAGTAATCTTTTCGTAATTAATTATGGCTCTTGACTAGTTACATCCTATTTGAACCGAGTTAACTAGTCAAGAGCTTCTTTTTTTATGATTGAATTCTTGATCTTTTGGTAGACAATCAGGTTTCGATATTAAAAGCCATATCCTTTTATAAGAATTACGGCATCTTTATACGCGCCCAAATAAGCAGGAAGCGGAATCGTGCTTGTCTCGTTCTCCGCAATCATGGAATAATAAAAAATGTCTTCATATTTGGCATTGCCAATGGTCACGATGATCTTGCATTTTTCTTTGTCGATGACTTCATAGACGATGCTGGATTTGTTATCGACCATCACGTTTTGAGAAATGTCGCCGTGCATGTTTGACAACGCGAAAAAAATCGACAAGGCAAAAAGCAATTTTTTATTCATCAATAATACCCCTTAAAAGATGGTTCATTTGTAGGCTTCCAAAACATTATTTCACCGTGACTTCCTCAACTACAAGCTTTCGGCATTTATATAATTTACTTGAACACTGAATTTTTTTAGCATTTCTTTTTTCTTGATATGCCTTTTCACTTCGCCATAATTGAAACAAAGTTTTTTCATCAGCACCGCAGGAAGCCGATAGTACTTCCCGTTATCCTCTCCCTTGATATAAAACGCGCCGCTCCCGTCATTCTGCGCCACGCAGGTAAGCACGGAATTTCCGTATTCATCGCTACGGAATATTCCTTCGCCGTCTGGAATAGAAATGCCGAACACTATGTCTATCACCATTCCGCCTGTCAAAGTCCGTTCAATTGCCTCGTCGCCGAATTGTTTTGTGGGCGCACGTTTTCCGATTTTTTCCGACTTCACTTCTTCGGCGGAAAGAATCATCGCCGCTATATACTCGGCCTGTTCTCCCGTATATGTAGACTCGCATGTTCCAAAGTGCGAGTATTCTCCAGAGCGTATTTCATCTTCTGTCAAAAGCCCGTCAAAATCAGGATTTTCAGAAATCCAAAAAAGAAACTTGAACGGCTGAAAGTATATCTCCACGGAATTAACCTGTTCCAGAAGTGCAGAAAAATCTTCTCCTATTCTCGCTTGAAAATTTCCATACGCCCTATATCCGCGCCCTAAAGCGCACGAAAAAAACAAAACAGAAAGCGCGACTGTAAAAATCAAAGCAAGTTTTCTTATTTTCATAAAATTATTTCCTCTCCGCCCTATTCATTTTACAACTTTCATTCATTTCCAACAATACCAAATGCATTTCATAACTGCTATTTTGGTATAATTACAGTAGAATGCTCAATAAAAGATTCCGTCAACTTCATAAGCATTTCATTTCGCTCAAAAACCTTAAAACGCGATTTTGCAACGAAGTGAAAAATCGCAGTCAATACGCGAATTTTTGAAGAAAACTCGAAGTTAAAAGTTTGCGGCACTATTTTTACGCAAACTTTTAATGTTGGTAATATTCATAATCATCGTCCTTTTCTCTGAATAATTTGCCCACGCCTATCACTTCGCCAGTCTCCTCGTCATACACATCGAACATGCCTTTGTTGGGAATGCTGTCAAAAATTTCCTTGTTTGTCTTGCACGAAGCGAAATCAGGTTCCGGAGCGTTCACATAAAGGTCATACAGCGTTTGATAGTTGTCCAACAAATATTCAAGCGAATTTCCCATCAGCCTCTTTTCTATGTCTCTTGCGAGGCTACAGTCGTATTCACAAGAGTCTTCATAATAAACTGCTTTCCAGAGCCACCAGCCGTTTACCGTATAAATTCCTTTATAGACAATATCATTGTTTTCGCCCCTTTTGCAGCCATTAATCTCCATGCGGACATCATTTTTTAGCGAGATGTCTAGATAAAATATGTTTTTCCAATCGGATTCTTGTTTCCAACGATTTATTGCCACGACATTCTGATGGCTCGATATTTCTTCAAGCATGGCAGCTTCGTCTCGCGGATCATCACTGTTGAAAAAAATCTGAAATATACAAAATAAAATGAACAGTACACTCATAGCGAACCCTCCAATTTTATGCTACAGCGCACTGTTAATAACAGCGCGTTGTAGCAGTTAATCATATATCGTCGCGTTCGTCAATGGTTGGGAATCAACATACCTCGATGCAAGTCGGGGTATGCGCAAGTCGCGCGAGCGACCAGTTAAATATTTTCCACCCATGCAAACGGCGCGAAGCGACGTATGAAACTCTCCGCACAAAATCAACAATTAAAATCAGCAACTAATTAGGCGTTGCTGATTTTAATGCCGAGTTTCTTTCAGAAACTCGCTTATTATACTGCGATTCTTTGCTTCGTTACGAAATCGCATTTTCAGCAATTCTCGAATCTGAAGATTCGTTCATTGTTGAAAATTAAGGAATCTATGCCTAAAAAGTATCGGCTTATAATATAAACAAAGTATTTGACATAACTGATTTCATAGGCTAAAATTGAAAACTGGAGAAAATATGTTCGATGAAGTGAAAAAAAATTTCGGCTTCGGCTGTATGCGCCTGCCAATGAATGGCGGCAAAATCGATTACGCCGAGTTCAACAAAATGATTGACGCATTCATTGAAAACGGCTTCAACTATTTCGACACGGCTCACGGCTATCATTCGGGCAAAAGCGAAACTGCGCTGCGCGATTGCCTTGTGGCGCGTTATCCTCGAGACAAATTTATTCTCACGAACAAGCTGACGCAACCTTATTTCAATTCGGAAGCGGACGTGCGCACTTTTTTTGAAAGCCAGCTGAAAATCTGCGGCGTGGATTATTTTGATTTTTACTTGATGCACGCGCAGTCAAAAGAAATTTTCGCGCATTTCAAAAAATGCCGCGCTTATGAACAGGCTTTGGAATTCAAGGCGGAAGGAAAAATCAAGCATTTCGGAATTTCATTTCACGACACTGCGGATGTGCTCGACGAAATTTTGAGTGAATATCCGAAAATCGAAGTCGTGCAAATTCAGCTCAATTATGTTGACTTCGACGATCCTGCGGTGCAGTCGCGCAAGTGCCTCGAAGTTTGCAACAAGCACGGAAAGCCCGTCATTGTGATGGAACCCGTGAAAGGCGGCAATCTCGTAAATCTTCCCGACGATGCAAAAAAATATTTCGAAGCACTCGGCAACGCAAGCACGGCGAGTTACGCGATCCGTTTTGCCGCCGGGCAGAAAGGCGTGTTCATGGTGCTTTCTGGAATGAGCGACATGGCGCAAATGAATGACAACATTTCGTATATGAAAGATTTCAAGCCGCTTGAAGAAAAGGAAATGCAAGCCGTTCAAAATGTTTGCGCCGTTTTCAACGGAATGAATTTGATTCCTTGCACGGCGTGTCGCTATTGCACGGACGGCTGCCCGAAGAATATTTCCATTCCAGATTTGTTTGCGTGCATGAACACAAAAAAACATTACCACGACTGGAACGCGGATTATTATTACAACGAGGTGCACACAAAAAACGGCGGCAAGGCTTCGGATTGCATCAAATGCGGCAAGTGCGAAAGTGCGTGTCCGCAGCATTTGCCGATACGCGATTTATTGCAGGAGGTTGCCAAGGAATTTGAAAAATAAAATGCCGGATTTTCGGCGAAGAAAGTTGCAACTTTATTATTAATTTTTAATAGGAGTTATGATAAAAGCCCGCAGAAATGGAACGCAAGCTTTTTATTTATATTATAAATCGAATGCTTGCTACCGAGTTTTTCGCTATGCAAAAAACTCGCGCAGTCTTTTATCATGTCAAGTTTCCGTTGGAAACTTGCATATTTAATTTGTGGGTTTTCATTTCATTGCAAACGCACGTAAAAAGCCAATCACAATTTTGCAAAATTATGATTGGCTTTTTATAGGAGTGTAATTATGATCGAAAATGTTTTGGTGAGAAAAAATCTCTCGTTCAAATTGAAAATTGCCGTCAAGACAATTATTTCTGCGGGGATTGTCGCGCTCGCGGTGATTCTGCCGCAGCTTGTTCATCTCGCTTATGGACAGGCGGGCGGAGCCAAGTGGCTTCCGATGTATTTGCCTGTTCTGATTGGCGGCTGCATTTTGGGCTGGAAGTGGGGCTTGGGAATAGGCATCGCTTCGCCCATCGTAAGTTTTTTGATAACCGCCGCGCTCGGAAATCCGATGCCCGCGCTTGCGCGGCTTCCGTTCATGGCAGCGGAACTTGCGGTGTTCGCCGCCGTTTCGGGATCGTTCGCAAAAAAGATTTCGGTCAATGGCTGGATGGCTTTTCCTGCCGTGCTTTTGGCGCAGGTCGCAGGAAGAAGCGTTTTCATGTTGCTTGCGATTTTATTCCAGCCGATAACGCATATTGCACCAGCCATTATTTGGGCGCAAATGCAAACTGGGCTTTTGGCAATGATTTTGCAAGCGGTCATCGTGCCGTTCATCGTGATGGATTTGAAATTCATTTTGGACAAAAATGCAAATGACTAATTTGCAAATTGCGAAAAACAATTTGTCGGGACACACGATTTGCCTTTGCAAAAATGGCGAATGTTTGTACAGCGAAAAAAAAGGCATCGCGCCAATGATGGACTTCATCGCAAGCGGCGCGAACCTTGAGGGCTATTCTGTCGCCGACCTTGTTGTCGGCAAGGCGGCGGCGTTGCTTTTTGTCAAGTGCGGCATAAAAAATGTTTTCGCAAAAACGCTTTCCGAAAATGGCAAAAAAATTCTCGAGCGTTTCGGCATCGATTACGAATACGAAACGTTGGCAGAAAAAATAATCAATCGCTCTGGAACGGATATTTGCCCAATGGAAAAAGCCGTCGCGAATATCGATGATCCCGAAGAAGCGTTTTTAATTTTGGAAAGCGCATTGAAAAAAATTAAATGATTTCGCAAAATCGGCGGAGCGTAAAAACTCGATGTTAAAATTCGCACAGCAATTTTGTGCGGATTTTAATTTTTTTTAACTGTTAAAAATATCGCAATTATGGCAGAAAATAATTTAAAACTTTCCATCAATAATTTCGCAAAAAAAATCACGCCCGATATGGTCGGGCTTTTTTTCGAGGATATAAATTTCGCAGCGGACGGCGGGCTTTACGCGGAAATGATTGAAAATCGTTCGTTCGAGGCAATCAAAAGCAAAGGCGAAAATCACAATTATGTTTTTTCGGAAGACAATCTTTATGCGTGGAATTCCTTGAACGGAAAATCGCAGAATCTTGAAATCTCCACTAATGCGCCGCTCAATTTCGAAAATCCACATTACTTGCGTTTTACGGCTGAAAATCCCGACGAAGGTTTTTGCAACAAAGCGTATGACGGCGTTTCGCTCAAAAAAGGCGAAAAATATTTCGTGAGTTTTTACGGCCGCGAAGTTTTTTACAAAGACGGCGAAGTAAAAATTTCAATCACGAAAGAAAATAAAATTTTTGCCCAAGCGCGCGTTCATTTAAAATCAGTTCAAGAAGCCGACGGATACAACAAAATGCTCGGAAATTGCGAAGACAAAAAATGGAATTTTTACAAAACGGAAATCGTCACCGAAGAAGACGTGAGCGGCGCAGTTTTCGAAATGCGTTTTTCAAAATCGGGAACTTATGAATTCGATCTTATTTCGATGATTCCGCAAAATGCCGTTGCTGGCGTTTTTCGAAAAGATCTTTTCGAAGCATTGAAAAATCTTCATCCAGCTTTTTTGCGTTTTCCGGGCGGATGCATTGTCGAAGGAACGAGCATTTTTTATCGTTATGAATGGAAGAAAACTGTGGGCGAGCTGAAAGATCGCAAAGTCAAACCGAACCTTTGGGCGACGCAAGGCGGAAACACGATTGCGGCATGGGAAACTTGCGATTCGCATTATATGCAAAGTTACGGCATCGGTTTTTACGAATATTTTCTTTTGTGCGAATTGCTTTCCGGCGAAAAGCGAATTTGCAAGCCGCTGCCTGTTTTGAACATCGGCGTTGCGTGCCAATTTCGTTCGTATGAAACCGTACCGATTGATTCGGAAGAATTCGCGCAATACATTCAGGACGCTTTGGACTTGATTGAATTTGCAAACGGCGATGTCAAAACAAAATGGGGAAGTCTCCGCGCGAAAATGGGACATCCGCAAAGTTTCAATCTTGAAATGATTGCAATCGGAAACGAGCAATGGGAAAGTCCGCATGTTGATTTGGCTGCGCGTTACATTGAATTTGAAAAAGCGATTCACAAAAAATATCCGCAAATCAAACTTTTGGGAACGGCAGGACCTTTCGTAAAAAATGAAATTCACGAAAAGGCGTGGAATTTTTATCGCGAAAAAAACAAGGCGGCAAAAAATTTTTGTTACGCCGTTGACGAACATTATTACGTCGCACCAGAATGGCTTTATGAAAACGTTGATTTTTACGACGATTATCCGCGGGACATTGCCGTTTTTGCAGGCGAATATGCCGCCCACGATTTGAATCTTACGAACTCCGTTGAATCCGCGCTCGCCGAAGCCGCAATGATGACGGGCATGGAAAAAAATGCCGACGTTGTGAAACTCGCTTCTTACGCGCCGCTTTTTAATCGGATTGGGCATTCGCAATGGACTCCCGATTTGATTTGGTTTGATTGCGACAGCGTGATTTTGACTCCGAATTATTATGTGCAAAAAATTTTTTCCGATTATTCTGGAACGAAAGCTCTTGCCTTGAACGGGCAGGACAAAAAATTGCGCGAAAATAAATTGTACGTTTCCGCAGTTTCTGACGATGAAAATAAAATCATTTTAAAAATCGTGAATGCGGCGGAAGAAGAACAGAGCCTGAATCTTTTCGACGAAAAAAATCAGAAAATTTCCGCGCCGTGCGAAAAAGTTTTGTTGCAAGCCGCAAACGAAAAAGCAAAGCCGCAAGTTCAAACAGACGCAGTGAGCGCAAACCCGAACGGCAAGGCATTGCCCGGCGATTCGTTCACGAATTTACAAATGTGCGAATTGCGTGCGCCCGAAGAAGTCGCGTACAAAATCACGAATTTTAATTTGGACGGAAAAATATCATTGCCGCCAAAAACAGTTACGGTTTTGAAATTTTGAGTGCTCTATATATGAAGTAGTATTGACTTGTAGCACTGCAATATTGTAGAATTGACAAAATGAAATTACATTTTCATTTGCCAAAGGAAATATTGTGAAAAATAAAAAATTGGAAATCATATTTTTATGCTGTGCGTTCGAAGCGACTATAATAGCGTTCGTTGCAATCGCAAATTTGTTCGACAATTCGATTTACTATATTTTTTATAATTTATTTTACGGAATTGGAATAAGCGTTTTGCCTCCGCTTTTGATTTTGCAAAAAGAAAAATCAAACCTTGAAACTGTGGGAATTAAAAAATTGGGCAAGCGACAAATTCTTGTGTTAGCTTTGTTTGTCGCATTTTCCGTGGGCGGACAAATTATTCCAAAAATGATAGCAGGCGAAAAATTGCGCTGGAACGTTTTGCCTGTCGCAATTCTTCCGCTTGTAATGACAACATTTTTTGAGGAATTTTTATTCCGCGGATTTTTGCAAACACGTTTGGAAAAACAATTCGGCGCGGTGATTGCGATAATCGTTTCGGGTTTGTTGTTCGCACTTTATCATCTCGGATATCCAGGATTCCGCGAGGCCGGCGACATTGTGCTTTTGTTCGCGGTCGGAATCGGTTTCGCCGTTTCATTCAAATTGGCGGAAAACAATTTGATCGTATCTTACTTTGTTAATTTGCCAAACGCTTTCGTCACATATATTTTGAGATTCGAGCAATTTCCAAGAATGACAATTTGGTCAACAATGTTTGCAGGAATCACGATAATTTTTATTGTCGCTATTTTGTTTGCGATAAAAAATGAAAGACAGTTGGCTTGATAAAGCCAATGATATAAAATAAAGTAGTTTACTTTGTACTACTTTTTTATATTTGAAAAATGCAAAACGTATGCATGCAAAATCTGTTCATATACATATTTTTATGATATAATAATTCTGCTATAAGAATAAGGCAGGAAAAAATGTATAAATATCTTCTTTTTGATCTTGATGGGACTCTCACCGATTCTTACGACGGAATTGCGGGCGGCATAATTTACGCGCTTGAAAAAATGGGCGTTCAAGGTTATGAACGGCAAAATCTTAAAATGTTTATGGGACCGCCACTGTTCAATTCATTCGGAAAAATTTTCGGTGATGATACGGAAAAAATCAATCTCGCCGTGCAATTATATCGCGAATACTTTGATGAAATCGGCTGGAAGGAAAATCGCGTGTATGACCGCGTGCCACAAATGTTGCAGGCGTTCAAAGATATGGGCAAAATTATGGTCGTGGCGACAAGCAAGCCCGAACTTTTTTCGCGACGTATCGTCGAATATTTTGATCTTGGAAAATATTTTGCTTTTGTTGCAGGCGCGTCCGTTGGTCCTGAACGTGCATCCAAGTCGTCGGTGATTGAGTACGCGATAAAGAATGCTGGCATAGGTAAAGCGGACGCGCTCATGATTGGCGATCGTGAGCATGACATTTTGGGCGCGAAACAATGCGGTTTAAAATCGATGGGCGTGCTTTACGGCTACGGCGACAGAGCGGAACTTGTGGAAGCTGGCGCAGATTACATTGCGGCCACTCCCGCACAAGTCGTGGAAATGATTGCTTAAAAATATGGATATTGAATTTAGAAAAATTGCGGAGTTTCCGCGAGGAACGCTTGCGGCTTTGTTGGAAGACGGATATTCGTTCGAGCCGAAGTTTGCGCATTATTGGCAAAATCAATGGCAAGAGTTTGACGACTTCTTTTACGACAATCCGCAAATCGCCGAAAAGTACGGATTCATTACAATTTTGAACGGCGAGCCGATTGGGTTTGCTTCATGGAATCCAAAAAATCTTCCTGAATCGGCAGAAATCGGACACAACTGCATTGTTGCAAAATACAAGGGAAACGGCTACGGAAAAAGGCAAATGCGCGAAGTCGTAAATCGAATCATTGCGCAGGGTGCAAAAAAGATAGTCGTTTGGACAAACGAAAAGTTGATCGCGGCGCAACGCACTTATGAAAGCGTCGGATTCAAATTCTTGAAAAAGAGCGAAGAGACAATTTGTCCGGAATGCGCGGGACAAAGATTGCATTACGAGATGATGGTAAAATAAATTCCAATCTTGCGTGATTTGTGAAAACAAAAATCTACTACCCAACGCAGGCATCGAGATATGTTGATTTGCATAAAAATCAAAATGTGTTATAATGAAGCCAACTTATAAAAATAGAAATTCAAATTGACGACTAATTTGCGTCGTCAATTTGAATGCCGAGTTTTCTTGCGAAAACTCGCTTATATACTGCCGTTTTTCATTTCATTACAAAACGGCGGTTTTAACAACAAAAAAAATTGAAATTTTTTTGTTGTTAGAAATTAATGGAGGTTCGCAAAATGAAGCTTTGCATTGTATTGGCCGGAATAGTCTTTTAAAAA
>CAMWIU010000079.1 GCA_947174385.1 uncultured Treponema sp. | reverse complement strand
CGAGGTCATAGCCTTGAGGTCTGCTACATCAGATGTTGTGACGGTATTTGCGGTTACGGTAAGAAATTCGTAGTCGTCCATCTCGCACCACTGTGCGAGCGTTCCTTTGTACTGCACTGTCTTGATATTGAAGCAATATTCGAACGCGCCTTGCTCGATGGTTTTGACGCTTGCGGGAATTGTAACAGTTGCAAGCGATGTGCAGCCGGAGAACGCGAACATGCCGATTTCTGTTACGCCGTCGGGAATCACGAGATTCGCGGGGAGCGCGTCTTTGTCGCAGTCTGTTATTTTAGTTCCTTCCATCTCAAGATACGATGGGAACTTCGCCGCGAATGATTCCGCCGAGAAAAGCAGACAAGCCGCGCAGAGCCACGCGATAATGTTCACTTGCTTTGTTTTCATGATTTTACCTCTTTGCTTGTGGATTTTAAAAATATGCCGCTGTGTTTTGGCGACAGGAATTGAGTTTTTGCTTGGTGCGAAATGCTCGTTTTGAGAGATTTTATATTTTTGTTTTGAAAAATTGCAAGGCGCATATGGCAGAATGCCATACGGAGCGCATTTTTGTTGATTAAAGGATTGTTCGGACGAAAATTGCGAGGGGGGGGGTAGCACCAGTCGTATTTTTTGGTATGGCTCGGATTTCTTTAATCATGTTGGCATTGTAACACGGATTGCCGTGAAAGTCAAGCGTGGGGTTTTAGGGGAAACCCCTAGGAGAGGGGGTAGTGAAAGACCGCGTAAGCGGGCTGGAGCGAGGGGGATGCTTCCCCCTCTAAAAAAATCGCCTTGCCTTTTTTTCGGTTTTGTGCTAGAATCAAACAGTTGATTTCAAACCGAAAACTGGAGGTTTAAAATCGGCAACTAAAATAGCGTTGCCGATTTTAACACGAGTTTTTGTTTTTTTGTGCAAGAACTCGAATTGTAATAGGAGGAATTATGTCTTCGCCTTTGGAAAAATATCTTGAATCTTGTTCTGGAAAGCCGAACGCGGCGATGTTGTCTTATGTCGCGAACTTGCAGCAAGTGGCGCAAGTTTCGCCGGAAACAGCCGCGACTATCGTGCGCGAATTGGAAAACCAGCGCAGCCATTTGAAGCTCGTGGCGAGCGAGAATTATTGTTCGTTGAGCACTCAGGCGGCGATGGGAAATCTTCTCACCGACAAGTACGCCGAGGGTTATCCCGAGCATCGCTATTATGGCGGATGCGTCAACATCGACGCGGTGGAAAATGCCGCGGCTCGTGAGGCGGAAAATCTTTTTGGCGCGGACTATGCTTACGTGCAGCCGCATTCCGGGGCGGACGCGAATCTCGTTGCGTTCTGGGCGATTCTTTCCAAAAAAATCGAAACTCCCACGCTCGGGGAATTGGGCGTGAAATCGCTTGCGGAACTTACGGACGCGCAGTTCGATTTGCTTCGCAAAAAATTCGGCAATCAAAAATTGATGGGGCTTGATTATTCTTGCGGCGGGCATCTCACCCACGGCTACAGGATGAATGTCTCCGCGCGAATGTTCGAAAGTCATCCTTATGGCGTGGATCGCGAAAGCGGCTTGCTTGATTACGATGCGATTGAACGCCAGGCGATGGAAGTGAAGCCTTTGATTTTGCTCACGGGATTTTCGGCTTATCCTAGAAAAATTGATTTCAAGCGTTTCCGACAAATCGCGGACAAATGCGGCGCGGTTTTGATGGTGGACATGGCGCACTTTGCGGGACTCGTGGCTGGAAAAGTTTGGACTGGCGACAACGATCCTGTGAAATGGGCGGATGTCGTTACGACCACGACGCACAAGACTTTGCGCGGACCGCGCGGCGCGCTCATTCTTTGCAAAAAAGAATTCGCGGACTACGTGAACAAAGGCTGCCCGATGGTTTTGGGCGGCCCGCTCGGGCATGTGATGGCGGCGAAGGCTGTCGCGTTGAAAGAAGCGAACTCGCAAAGTTATCGCGACTACGCGCAGAACGTCGTGAAAAATGCTGCGGCGTTGGCGGCTTCCTGCATGGATTTGGGAATGCGCTTGCAGACTGGCGGCACGGAAGACCATTTGATGCTCGTTGACGTTACGACTTACGGACTTACTGGAAAGCAGGCCGAAGCCGCGCTCTTCCAATGCGGAGTCACTGCCAATGCGAACGCGCTTCCTTATGACAAGAACGGCGCTTGGTGGACAAGCGGAATCCGAATCGGCACTCCCGCGCTCACTACGCTCGGAATGAACGAAAGCGATATGAAGGAAGTCGCTTCGATAATTGATTTCGTCCTGCGCAACACAAAGCCCGGCGTTACGAAGGACGGAAAGCCCGCCAAAGGAAAAATCGTGCTCGACGAGGCGGCCGAGGCAAAGGCGAGGGAACGTGTGAACGCGCTGCTTTCTGCGCATGTCCTTTATCCTGAATTGGATTTGGAATTCTTGAAGAAAGAATTCGTGCGATAAAAAAGAAGCCCGCGCAAGCGGGCTTCTTTGATGTTTGAAACTAGTAAGCCTGGACCGGAAAAAAACTTGACTCGCGCGAGGAATTTTGCCGCGATTAAATTTCTTGCAGCACGGGCGCGAAATATCCGCTCGAAGAAATGCGCTGGCGGCCGTCGTGCAAGTGCGCCGTGTCGCCGAGGCGTTCTATGCGGAACGCGGCTTTTCCCGCAACGCGCTCTTCGCTGTTCAAGACAGTGACGGAAGTGGGCGCGACATAAAATCCCTGCCACAGTACGAGCGGCGAGCAGTTCACCAAATGGCTTATCATCGCGAACATCACTCCGAGGTGGCAAAAGAAAACCGCCGTGCGCCCGTCGTATTCCATCTTGTTTGAAAGAAGATGATAGTTTTTTACGAAGGTCGCGCTGTCGAAATTCGGATTTGAAATTTTTCCGCTTGTCTTGTAAAAAAGTCCTTCGCGCTCGAAATCGTATCGGCGCAAAATCGAATCGATTCCATCGCAAACTTCGCGATAGTTTTTTTCGACTTCGCCGCTTTTCATCAAATCTGTGTCGAGCCATTTTTTCCTGTCAAGAAATTTTTCTTCCGAATAAAAATATTCGGGAAGCAAATCCCACGGAATGCGCTCGTGTCCGTCCGTTGGATCTTTCACTGGCACATAAAATTCTTTGAGCCATTCATGTGTTTCGGCGGCGCGGCGCATTTTCTTCAAACTGAGCGAGGCTGTGTCCTGCGCGCGTCCCAAAGGCGAAACGTAAAAATCCGTGACGTTCCATTTTGAAACGCGCTTTGCCAAAAGCCGCGCCTCCTTCCAGCCCTGCGCGGTGAGCGAATCCTTTTCGTAGTCAGGATCTCCATGTCGAATAAAAATCAATCTCATTGCGACATTGTATCACATTGCGAGGAAAAAAGGAAGAGCGAACGCGGAGTCTTGACGATAGTGCAATGCTCTTGACTTATGCGCATAAATGATGTACCTTTAATTTATAGTCGAAAATGTCTGCGCAAAAAAAAACTGTAAAAAGAAAATCTCCGCAAAAACGCCGCGCCTCGAAAAAGCCTCGTGTCGCACTTGACGCAAAAAAAGTCGCCATCGCATCCGCGTGCGTCTGCGCGTTTTGCGTTTTGCTTTTGGCGGTGAGCGCGCTTTTTTCTTCGCGGCGGCAGGAAGCCGAACGCCCCTTGCTCGTTGAACGCGAAGTTCCGCAGACGAATGCCGAAGTCGTAGAAACTCCGCAGTCTAAGTCCAAGGAAGATTTCAAAGTGCCGCCGAAACCTGAGCGCGCGGAAACGCCTTTGGCAAAAATTGAAAAAGAAGTCAATAAAAATGATGGCGCGAAAAAAAATTCCGCTTCAAAAAAAATAGAAGAAAATTCGCAAAACGAAAGTTCCAAGCAAGTTGCAAAAAATTCTTTGCCGCCGCCGAAGAAATCCGAAAAAAAGTCGGATGAAAAAAACGCGGCTTCGAAAAATCAATCTTCTGCCGCGCCGCAAGATTTCGGATTTCCGCCCGCTTCGAAAAACGCCGTGCTTTGCGTCGTGTTCGATGACGGCGGGCAAAATGTGGCGCAGCTGAAAAAGTGCATCGCGCTTCCTTTTCCCGTGACGGTGGCGGTTTTGCCGCGCCTTTCGCATTCGAAGGAATGCGCCGCGCTCGTTCGGCAAAGCGGCAACGAAGTGATTTTGCATCAGCCGATGCAGGCGATAAATCTCGGCGTGAATCCAGGGGAGGGTGCGATCCTTCCGCAAATGTCGGGCGGCGAAATTGCCGCGACGCTTTCGCAGAACATCGCGGAACTCGCGCCGATTTCCGGCATCAACAATCACGAAGGCTCGCTCATCACCGAGGACGAAGTGAAGGTGGGCTTTGTGCTTGAAACCGCTCATCAAAAAGGACTTTATTTTTTGGATTCGCGCACATCGTCCGCCACGAAAATTCCGAGCGTCGCGATGGAAATGGGATTTTCGTATTTTCAGCGCGACATTTTTTTGGACAACGAAAAATCGCGCGAGAATATTTTGAGCGAATTGAAGCGTGGAGTGGAAATCGCGAATCGACAAGGCTTCGTCATTATGATTGGGCACGTTTGGTCGGCGGAAATTCTTCCGTCCGTTTTGGAGGAAGTTTATCCGGAATTGAAAAAGAAAGGCTATAGATTTTCAACGGTTTCGAATTCGGGAGCGCAGAGAAAATGAAAATTTTAGGAATTGAATCCTCGTGCGACGAGACTGCCGCCGCCGTCGTCGAGGACGGAAAAATAATTTTGAGCAATGTCGTTGCGACGCAAATTCCGTTTCATGAAATTTACAAGGGCGTTGTTCCTGAAATCGCGAGCCGAAAGCATGCCGAATGGATTTTGCCCGTCGTGAGCCAAGCCTTGCGCGAAGCGAATTTGCAGCCAAGCGAAATCGACGCTGTAGCCGCTACAAACCGCCCCGGACTTATGGGCGCGCTTTTGGTTGGCCTCACTTTCGGAAAAACTTTTGCGTGGAGTTTGCGAAAGCCTTTCATCGCGGTGAATCACATGCTCGGGCATTTGTACGCTTCGCAGCTTTGCGAAAAAGGAGCGGCGCAAAATCATGCCGCGCAATATCCGTTTTTGGGATTGCTCGTTTCGGGCGGGCACACGATTATTTGCAAGGTGAACGCTTTCGATGACATCGAAATTTTGGGCACAACGGTTGACGATTCGATTGGAGAAGCGTTCGACAAGGTGGCGAAATTTTACGGGCTTGGATATCCGGGAGGGGTAGTGATTGACTCGCTTTCGAAAAAAGGCTGTGCGCGCGCGTTCGATTTTCCCGTTCCCTCTCTTGACGAAAAGGAGCACAGGTACGACGTTTCGTTCAGCGGCCTTAAAACTGCCGTGATTCATCAGCGCGATTTGTTTTGGAATAAAAATTATGATGCGACGAACGAAAATCTTTGCGCGGCGTTTCAAGAAACTGCCTGCCGAACGATTGTCTCGCGCTTGTTCAAGGCGTGCGACGACACGAACATAAAGACCGTGGTGGCTGGGGGAGGTGTAGCCGCGAATTCCCGCTTGCGCGAAATGCTCGGCGAACGCGCGGACATAAAATGCATTTTTCCTCCGCTGAAACTTTGCGGCGACAACGGCGCGATGATTGCTGGCGTGGCGTATCATTTTTTGCTTCGCGGCGAGCGCAGCGGACTTGACACGACGGCGAAAGCGCGTGTGGAGCAATTCAAGCGCGGACTGAAATAGCCGAATTGAAAAATTTATTTTTTATTAAAACAAGGCAAGGAAATTGAAATGAAAAATTTGAAAGATTTGACTTACGGAATTGTGGGCATGGGAATCATGGGCGGCTCGATTGCAAAATCGATTCGCGCGAACATTCTTTCACGCGCCGAGGCTACGGGAAAAATTTATGCGTGCAATCGAAGCACCGCCTGCCTTGAAAGCGCGCTCAATGAAGGCGTGGTAGACAAGACGTTCACTTCGGATTGCGTTCAGGAAATGCTTTGCGAATGCGACTTCGTTTTTGTCTGCCTTTATCCGCACGCCACGATGAATTTTTTGCGCGACAACCGCGATTTTTTCAAGGCGGATTCAATCGTGACGGACATCAGCGGCGTGAAAGGAATTTTCCAAAATTCGCTTCCTGAAATTATGCGAGATGACGTTGACTTCATAATCGGGCATCCGATGGCGGGCGGCGAAAAGGAAGGCTACGCAAATTCGAACGAAAAATTTTTCATCGGAAGAAACTACATTTTGATTCCGCGCCCCGAAAACAAGCCGGAAAATCTCGAACTCATGCGAAGCCTCGTCGCGGCGATGGGATTTTCTCGCATCACGGAAACTTCGTGCGAAACTCACGACTACAAGATTGGCTTTACTTCGCAGCTCTGCCATGTCATCGCGGCGGCGTTGGTGGAAAGCGCGTCGGACGAAAGCATCACGGCGTTTGGCGGCGGAAGCTTCGAAGATTTGACAAGGATCGCGATGATAAACGCGCCACTTTGGACGGAACTTTTTTTGGCGAACAAGGAAAAACTCGTGGAGCACATTTGCAATTTCGAGGCGCAAATCGAACGCTTTAAGAATTTCATTCAAAATGACGACGCGGAAAATTTGAAAGCCATTTTGGAAGACACGCGCGAAAAGCGGCTTAAAATGGGAGCGGTTCGTCAGGCGAAAAATTAGTCTTGTAACTTGACTTCGGATTTGCTATAATCAAACTATGTTCAACAGTTTAAAAGGCGTGATCACATACAAGGCGCACAACACTGTTTTTCTCGACGTGAACGGAGTCGAATGGGATTTGTATGTGCCCGCGAGTTCCCTTGAAAATCTCGGCGAAGTCGGCGCGCAGGCGCGGATTTTCACTTGGCTCTATCTGCGCGAAGATGCCGCGAAGATGTATGGATTTGCCACGGAAGAAGAGCGCGGGATTTTCATGGACTTGCTCAAAGTGGAAGGCGTGGGCGCGAAAGGCGCGGTGAAGATTTTGAGCAACATTTCGATTTCGCGCTTTATCGCCGCGCTCGACGAAGGAAACACCGAGGCACTCGAAGCCGTTTCGGGAATCGGAAAAAAGACCGCCGCGAAAATCATGCTCACTCTGAAAGGAAAGCTCACTCTCGATGATTCCACGAAGTCCGTTTCCAATTCCGAAAAATCCGAATTCCAGGACGTGATAAATTCGCTCGTGGACATGGGCTACGACAAGCGCGACGTTCAGGGCGTTGTTCAGAAAATTTTGGGCGAGCTGCTTCACAACGAGAATTTTGTTTCCAAGCCGCATACTGGAAAAGAAGAAATGATTTTCCGCCAGGCCTTGGTGGACTTGGCATAGAGGAATTTGGATGAGCGACGAATATGACAGCATAGTCCGCGCGGGAATTTCTTTGCCCGAAGATTCGCAGGAAGGAAATCTGCGCCCGCAGTTTTTGAATGAATTTTTGGGGCAGGAAGAAATCAAAAAGAATCTCTCGGTTTTCATCCAGGCGGCGCGGGAACGCGAGGATGCGCTCGACCATTTGTTTTTGATAGGGCCTCCGGGCTTGGGAAAGACGACGCTCGCGCAAATCACGGCGCACGAACTTGGCGCGGATTTCAAAGTGACGAGCGCGCCCGCCTTGGAAAAGCCAAAGGATTTGGCGGGCATCCTTTCCACGGTGAGCGAACGCACTGTCTTTTTCATCGACGAAATCCACCGCCTCAAGCCCGCCATCGAAGAAATGCTTTACATCGCGATGGAAGATTTCGAGCTTGACTGGGTGATAGGGCAGGGCGCGGCCGCTCGGACTGTGCGAATCCCGATTCCGAAATTCACGCTTGTGGGCGCGACCACGAAGGCCGGCATGGTCTCAAGTCCGCTCATAAGCCGCTTCGGAATCGTCCAGCGATTCGACTACTACACGGGCGAAGAGCTTTCGCGGATAATAAAGCGGACGGCGGAAATCCTCAAAGTGAAAATCAAGGACGATGCCGCCCTTTCTTTGGCGAAATGCTCGCGCGGAACGCCGCGCGTCGCAAACCGAATCATTCGCCGCATGCGCGACTTCGCGCAAATCGAGGGAAACGGCTTTGTGACGGACGAAATCGTGCGCGCGGGACTTTCCCGGCTTGGAATCGATTCGCTCGGGCTTGAAAAATACGACCGGGAAATCTTGCTTTCGATCATAAACAATTTTGGCGGAGGACCTGTGGGCGCGGAAACGCTCGCGATTTCGATTGGCGAAAGCCAGGACACGCTCGAAGACTACTACGAGCCGTATCTGATTCAATGCGGACTTTTGCAGCGCACTCCGCGCGGACGAATGGTCACGGAAAAGGCGTACAGGCATTTGGGGGTCGAGATGAAAAGCAGGCTCGATTCTGGCGAGCAAGGAATGAGAACTCTATTTTGAAACGCACGGACTTTTATTTTGACTTGCCTCCCGAACTCATCGCGCAATATCCGAGCGAGCGGCGCGGAAACGACCGTCTCATGGTCTTGGGGCGCAAGAGCGGCGAAGTCTTTCATCGCGCGATGATCGACTTGCCGAATCTCATCGAAAGCGGCACTCTGATGGTCTTCAACAATTCGCGCGTTCGCAAGGCGCGGGTTTTCGGCACGAAAGAATCCACGGGGCGCGAAGTGGAATTCATCTTTTTGAACAAAGTCGATGACGAGTCCTGCGTTTGGAACACGCTCGTAAAAGGCGCGAAAAAGCAGAAGCCCGGAATGCGCTACGAATTCCCCGATTCGAGCATCGGCACGATTTTGGAAAATCCGCAGAACGAAGGAACTGAATTCCGCACGGTGAAATTCGATTTTTCGCTCACGGAAAACTGGTTCGAAAAAAACGGGCACATTCCGCTTCCGCCCTACATAAGGCGCGCGGACGATGAGGCGGACGGCGAACGCTATCAAAATGTCTTTGCAGACAACGTCGGAAGCGCGGCTTGCCCCACGGCGGGCCTGCACTTTACGAACGAAATGCTCGAGACTCTCGAGCGAAAAAAAATCGAGCGCGCCTTCGTCACGCTGCACGTGGGGCTTGGAACTTTTTTGCCCGTGCGCGAGGAAAACATCGAAGACCACAAGATGCATGAGGAAATTTTTACGGTGGAAAGCGATGCCGCGCGGAAGATAAATCTGGCGAAAAAAGAAGGCCGCCCGATTTTGGCGGTGGGCACAACGAGCGTCCGCACTTTGGAATCGGCGTGCGTGGCGGATGGCGGCGCGTGGCGGGTGAGGGAAGGCACTTTCGCGACGAGCATTTTCATGTACCCCGGCTACAAGTTCAAAATCGTTGACCAGATGTTCACGAATTTCCACACGCCCGAATCCACTTTGATAATGCTCGTGAGCGCGTTCTCATCGCGCGAAAACATCCTGAACGCCTACGAAGAGGCGGTGCGCGAAAAATACCGCTTCTTTTCTTACGGCGACGCGATGCTGATAAAGTGAATAGTTAATGATGAATAGGGCTAATTTCGAGTTTTGTCGAAGCCCTGCGACTCGCAGATTAACAATTTTTTTTCTTGACATTGTTTGCATTTTATACTATACTTATATTTATATTTAGAAGGTCTCCATTAACCTGCGGTTTCAGTCTGTGAAGAGATGAAGATTAAGGAAAGGCTGCTTGGCTCTCAGGCAGCCTTCATTTTTGGGGAACTATGTTTTCGCTACGAAAGAATCTGAAATTCATTACGATAAACCAAGATTATCTGAAATATCTTCACGACTGCTGCCCCGAGGTGTACTACAAGCCGACCGACTATGAGCGGAAGCCGTACATCGGGATTCTTGTGCAGGAAAACGACATTGAATATGTGATTCCGCTTTCGTCCGCAAAGGACAAGCACAGGACATGGAAAAATGTCGATGCGGACAGGTTTCTGATTTTTGAGAACTGCGATAAAGCGGAGCGCGGCTCAAAAGGCATTTACGTGGAAAATGCGGACGGCACTTTTAAACACATCCTTTCCGTGATGGACTTGAAGAAAAATGCAGGGCGTATCACGAGGGAAATATCCCGCATTGACAAACGCGGGGAATTTCTGTAAAATATAATTGTCGCTCGAATTGAAGCCCATAGGAGAAATTGATGATTGCATCCGAAAAATACGCACAACCACTCGCTGCAAGCATGCGGCTCTCGTCGCTTTTAATGGGCAATAAACCTCCTATACGTATGGGGGGGGGTATAACGACCTAAGTTTTTCCGGAAAAGGACGATTCTCATATAAAAGGACGTGGAATGTGGATATGATTTCGCAGGGCGCGTCCTTTTTTTGTTTAAAAGCCAATTTTTTGCCTTTCCTTGCGCAATTTTGGCTTTCAAAAGCACTTTTTCGGCTCGTCTCAGAATGTTTTCAACCCTCAAAAGTACTCCCAAGAGTTCCCCGGCGTATTTTCGGGTTTTGGGAGTGTTCTCGCGACTTCCCCAGCGTGTTTTCAGCATTCAAAAGCGTTCTCGAAGGTTTCCTGGCGCGAATTCGGTGTTCGGGAGCATTCCCAAGACTTTCCTGGCGCATTTTCGACCTTTGGGAGTGTTTTTGCGGCTTCGCCAGCGCATTTTTGACTCTCGGGAGGACTCCCGAAGCCCTACTCGCCGCAATTTCGACCTTTGGGAGAGTTCCCACGATTTCCCCAGCGTTTTTTCAGCATTCGGGCGCATTTTGTCGCAGCGCGATGCGCTACTTACCGAGTTTTCTTCGAAAACTCGCTCAAATATACAAAAAAACATAAAGAAGGAGTATCTATGGTAACAGTGGCAAAGGTAAACGGCAAGGCTCGCGTGACGGAGCTTGACGCGCTCTCGGACGCAATGGAACGCGAGTACAAGCTCGCCTGCGGCGACGGCTCGACGGCGGTGGCGAAGGACGCGGTGCTGAAGACGCAGTTCGCGCAACTTGCGGACTTGAGCGCGAGGAACACCACGGCGATCAAGC
>CAMWIU010000078.1 GCA_947174385.1 uncultured Treponema sp. | reverse complement strand
AACTTCCTCACTGTGCTCCCCCGCCCTTTCTGTCTGCATCCCTCGTATCGCCACCCAAAACTCGGTAAGCAGACCGAAAGGGCTGCGACGCGAGTTGAGCATGTCGAGCCTTACCGCCCCACTTTCCCGATCCTGCCCTTCGGCCAAAAGCGGAAAACTGTCGTGCCCAAAATGCGGCTTTGGCTCACGTATTGCGGCGCGATGTTCGTGTAATACAAAACCGAAAATTTGTCGGCGGCGCAAAGTTTTTCCAGTCGCTCGTCGTATGAATGCCGCATGTCAAGCGAATTGAAGCGATTGTCGCCCATCATAAAATAGCAGCCTTCGGGAATGTAGCGCGCGCTTCCGTCCGGCGCGTTCGCGGGAAAAACCGGCATGTTGCGCCTGTCCAAATAAAGCGTGTAGTTGAAAATTTCTTCGGCCTCGCGCCAGCATTGCGAAAGGATTTCGTCGCGGGGAAATTCCGAAGTCGAGATTCCTGCGCGGATGAGCTGCGCGTTTCGGACGATGAATTTTCCGATCAAAATTTTCGCCATCAGATTCAGGCGGAAATTCGAATCGTCGTAAAGATTGCCTTCGAAAAGGCCTTCGCGCATTTTTTCGTCGCACGATGAAATCCAGTCCGTCATGAAAGCGTTGAACCAAAGGCAGCCTTCGTCCGAAGAAAGAAGCTTCGTCGTGAGCGCGTAATTTTCGCGGAAAACATTGTAAATGAAAAGCGAAGATTGCGAAACGAGATTTTCAAAATCGCTTCGCAAAAGCCTTTGATTTTCGCGCTCGCAAAGCGAAAAGAAAGTTTTCGCCAAATCCTCGCATTCTTCTTTCGCGGAATTCACATCGAGCGAATTGCGCCGCGCTTCCAATTCTTCCATTTTCGAAAAGCCTTCGCCGCTTATCGGAAAATCGCGCACCTTTTCTTTCAAACTTTTCGGAAGTTCGTTCAAATTGTACGCCGCCCATTGCGCGTCCTCGGCGACGGGCGAAAATTGCGGAGAAGATTGCGTTCGCGAATAGAGAATTCCGTCGAGCATCATAAGCTGTTCGCCAGGAATTCCCGTAATTCTTTTTACGAGAGGATCGGCCTTTACCTCCCCCTTTTCGTCAACGTTCAGATTCAGCATCGTGAAAGTGAGCATGTAGACGAGCTCCGAAACCACGGATTTCACTTCCGCCTTGCGCCCGCTTTCGTAATGCGGATTTCTGAATACAACGATGTCGCCGCGATTGTACTTTTTAATCTGCGGAACGCCGATGTCGCTCAAAGGAAATTTCGGGCCGCTCGTGATTTTCGAAACCATGAGGCGGTCGCTTATCAAAAGGGAGGGGACCATCGATTCCGAAGGAATCTTGTAGAACTGGAAGAAAAAAATCTGAAAAAGCAGCACCATGAAAACGGCCTGCACGAGCGCGTCCGCCCAGTCCAAAATCTCGAACGAAAGCCACGCAAATCCGCGCCGCTTTTTTTTCTTGGAAAATTCCTCCCACGAAGGATTTATTTTCGCGACGCGCTTTTCGGAAAAATAAAAAAGAGCCGCGAGCGAAAATGCGAAACTCAAAATCCAAAGCGCGACACTCACCGCGTCAAAAGCGCGGCTCGTTCCGTTCTGCCCTGCCCGCCTCAATATGAACGAAATCAAATGCACGAACGGCTGGTATTGAAGCAATTTTTTCGTCGCCACAAATCCCATGCGCGACTGGTTTTTCAAAAGATGCGCGAGAACCACATAAAAAAGAATTCCGTTGAAAGCGGCCGAAACGAAAAACGCCAACGCCGCAATGTCGGCATGAAACGAAACGTTCGCCACGGAAAAAAGCGCGGCCGAAACGAAGTCAAGCAAAATGAAAATTTTCAAAATATGCATTTTTCTATTTTATCAAAAAAAATCGATTCCGTCTACAGCGCAAAATCGGACGGCGCAAAAAACGAGGCATTAAACCGAAATTAAATTGCATAAAATAAAAATGCGTACAATGAAAAATTGCCGACAATTTTTTTATCCAAGATTTTTTCACTTTTCTTCGACTTGACGCGAATTCCATAATGAAAATCCGTATGTTAATTTTGAGGAAACTCAAGGAAGCAAGGAATCTTTGCGATGCAAGCATTGTCCTTGCGCACTTATTTTATCAGGAGAAAAAATGAAAAAAAGATCGAATGAAAAAATCGGATTCATCCGCTACTGCTTGTTTTGCGCGGCAACCGTAACAATCGCAATGTTCTGCATAAGCCATTCAGGATGCCAAATAACGAGCGAAGGAATCAAAGTGTTGGACGCGGCGGAAAGCCCAGAAATCACAAGCGTCAGGACAATCGACGAAAAGTCGCTCGAAGTTCAGTTCAACAAAGCAGTGAAAGCGAAAACCGCCATAGTCTCAAAATTGGAAGCAGGCGAAAGGGCATCGCTCGACCAAATCTCGAATGACGCGATGGATGCGAGCGCATCGATTTTTGATAACGGAAAAACCGTGGTGTACGAATTCGCGCACGAAACAAAAGTGGGTGAACGCTACCAACTTTTCGGCGAAATCGCGGATTCGCGCGGAAACTCGCTCACGTTCGCGCTGCCTTTCGACGGCTACAATTCGCGCGTGCCGATTTTGATAATCGAAGAAGTCCAAGGCGCATATTCAAATACAAAAAATGCCCATAAATGCGAATACATAATTTTGACCGCGCTCACCGACGGAAATCTTGGCGGACTCGAACTTCACAGCGCGCAATATTCGTCCATTCTTTCGAATTACCAAATTCCGCCATGCGAAGTAAAGGCGGGAGAAAAAATAATGTTTCACTTGCGCACTTTTGAAGGCGTGGATTTTGCAAACGAAACGGACGAAAATCTCGCAAAGGACAAAGGCGAATGGAGCAAGTCGCAAGTTCGCGACCTGTTTTTTGAAAACAGCAAAAAATGCGTGGGAACTAATTACGACATAATACTCTTGCGGAACAAATCCAACATGAAAATCATGGACGCGCTTTTGTACACGACCGAAGCGAAAAAAGAAAAATTTTCGCAGCTCTCAAAAAGCGCGGAACTTGCAATAAAAGAGGGCAAGTGGAATTCGGATTCGCAAGGCAATTACGCGCCGTACACACTCAAAGGCGATTTCAGCTACAGCACGAGATGCCTTCGCAGAAATAATTCCGACGTCCTTCTAAAACTCGCCAAAGAAGGTAAACTTTCGCAAGATGAAATTTGCGGCGCAGAAAGCGATTGGTTCGAAGACAAAACCTTGTACAACAAAGACAGAAAATAGCGAAACGTTTTGCGGTCGCACAAAACAATAAAGCAAAGTGTCGTGCGCAATTTCGCAGAAATTGCGCACTTGACGCATATAACAAATCGCGAATAAAACAATCGCGCAGCCCTACTCGCTTTCGCCAGCCGGATTTACGAATTTTGTGTATGAAGGAAGATATGTCAGTTCCACGTCGCCAGTAGGACCGTTGCGCTGCTTTGCTACGATGAGCTTTGCCTCCTGCGTGGGCTCTTCGCTGCGCGAACGCTCGCGGTGCAAGAACATCACCACGTCCGCGTCCTGCTCGATTGAACCTGAGCCGCGCAACTGCGCCAAATTCGGCTCGTTTCCTTCGGCATCGCGCGCCACTTGGCACAAAGCCACAACAGGAATGTCCAGTTCACGCGCGAGAGCCTTGAGCGAGCGTGAAACTTCCGACTGCTGCTCGTACACCGGCGCTGAAGAATTCTCGGTGGAAATCAGCCCGATGTAGTCGATGAAAATTATCTTGACCTTTTTGTCCACGACGAGCCTTCGGGACAAGGCGCGAACGTCGAGAAGCTGCATGTTAGGCTGATCCACGATGTAAAGCGGAGCGTTGTAGATTCGCCCGGCCGCGTCCTGGAGCTTTTGGAAATCCGCCATCGAAAGCATTCCGCTTCGAAGCTTTCCGCCAGCGACATTGCTTTCCATGCTCAAAAGACGCTGTCCTATCATATAGTGCGACATTTCGAGCGAAAAAAATCCGCACGGAATCCGCTTTCCCACGCAGAGATTTTCCATCATCGTCAATGCCATCGCAGTCTTTCCGATTGAAGGGCGCGCGCCGATTATGATGAATTCCGAATTCTGAAAACCGCTCGTCATCGTGTCGAGCTTTCCGATTCCGCTTTCGATTCCTGAAAGCCCTTGCTGGTTGAATCGCGACTCAATCAGTCGCAGGCTTTCGTCCATCAGCGTTTTCGTGTCGTGGATTTTGACGGTCTCGTTGCGCTCGGAAAGGCTGAAAATTTTCTTTTCGGTATCTTCGATGATGTGGCGGCTTTCGCGGGAATTGTCGGTGCTGTCCGCCTTGATTTCCTCGGAAACTTTTATGAGGTCGCGCCGCAACGCCATGTCGAGAACGATTTTCGCATAGTAGTCAACATTCGCGCTCGTGGGAACTGTGTCCGTCAAAGCCGCGACGTATGCCGCGCCGCCCGCGTCCTGAAGCTTTCCGATTTTCGTCAATTCGCTTATCAAAGCCAAAGCATCGCCGTGGATGTTCTGCCTAAAAAGCGAAACCATGGTTTCGTAAATGAGACGATTTTGATATGAATAGAAACGGTCGCCTTGGAGAGTCGAAACATTGTCGCTGAGCGCGTCCCAGTCAAGCAGGAACGCGCCCAAAACCGCTTGTTCGGCCTCCAAGTTGTGCGGCAAAACCTTGTCTTTTAGCCCGAGGTATTCCACTTTCTAAAGCGCGAATTCTTTAGGCGTTCTGCTCGGCAGGAGCGGCTTCCGCATTTTCAGCCGGCTTTTCGGAAGGCTCTTCCTTTTTGGCGCGAGGCTTTTTCTCCGCCGGGGCAGATTTCTGATCCACCTGTCCGAGCACCTCGAGGTGAAGTTCCGCGCTGACATTTTCGTAGAGCTTTACCGTCACCTTGTATTTGCCGATCGTCTTGATTGTGACGCCAGGAATTTCAATGCGTTTTCGCTCGTATTCGAAGCCTTCTTTTGCGAGAAGATCGACGACAGTCTGCGTGCTCACCGCGCCGTAAAGTTTTCCAGTCGCGCTCGCAGGAACAGTAACAGAAAGATTGAGTGCCTCGATCTTGTCCTTATTGCTCGCGGCGTCGGCGCGCTTTTGTGCCTTGCGCGCTTCGATTTCAGCCTTGCGTCCTTCGAAAAGTTTCACCACGGCCGGAGTGTACGGCAGAGCCAATTTGCGCGGAAACAAAAAGTTGCGCGCGTATCCATCGGCGACGACCTTTGTGTCGCCCTCTTCGCCCAAATGCTTTACGTCTTTGTTGAGAATTACTTTCATTTTAATCAAGCTCCTTTTCAAGCCTTCCGGAAAATTCAAACAATGAATTTCCGCGAGGCTACAATTTAGAAAAACACCGGAAAATTCCGATGTTCCAAACAAACCGCCTTCGTCACCAGGAGTTGGATCTCAGGCGGAATTTTTTAGTCGGCAACGAACGGCAAAAGGCAGATGTTGCGGGCGCGTTTGATGGCGCGGGCAAGTTCCCTTTGGTGCTTGGCACAAGTTCCCGTGTTGCGGCGAGGAAGAATCTTTCCGCGCTCCGTTGTGTAGTGGCGAAGCGTGTCCGCGTCCTTGTAGTCGATTTTCGACTTGTTGGAGCAGAAGCGGCAGACCTTTTTGTGGAACGCGAATTTTCCCTTCGCGCCGCCGCGCTGTCCTTTGCCCTCGCCTTCTCGACCCGACTCGGCGCTCGCCACGGGTTCTTTCACTTCGTTATTTTCTACAGTTTCTACTGTTTCGTCAGACATAATTTTCTCCTATGAAATTAAAATGGAATATCCTCGGGGAAGCCCTCCGAAGGCTCGGCGTAGGACGAATCCGCGCCTTGGCTTTGATAGCTTTGCGGCTGCGGTCTCGGCTGGAATCTGGGCGCGCCGAAATTCTGGGAATAGCCGCCTTCCGAATTCGGTTCTCCCCTGCCGCCCAAAAGATGAACGGTGTCCGCCACGACGACGACCTTGCTGTTTTTCATGCCGTCTTTTTCCCAGCGATCCTGCTTGAGATAGCCGTCCACGGCAATCTGCTTGCCTTTCGTAAGATAAGGCTTGAGATTTTCCGCCGCCCTTCCCCAAATAGTTACGTCGAAATAGCTCACCTCGTCAATCCACTGATCTCCGCTCTTTCGGCTTCGGTTTACGGCGATGCTTATGTTCGCGCGAGCCGTTCCGTTCTGCGTGTATGCGAACGAGCGTTCGTCAGTGCCCAAATCCCTTGTGAGGCGGCCAATCAATACGACATGATTCAAGTCTGTCATTATTTCGAGCCTTCCAACAAGACGAACATCGACTTGAGCAAATCGCCGTTGAGACGAAGCTGAGTCTCGATTTCCGAAATCTTGGCGGGATTCACCTTGAGATTGAAGAGGACGAAGCGTCCCTTTCTCTGCTTTTGGATTTCGTAAGTCAAATCGCGATCTCCGAAAGGCTCTTCCTTTTCGATTTCCGCGCCGAACTGCGAAAGCGTCTGGCGCAAGGAATCCGAGCCTTTCTTGTACCTATCTTCATCCATCGGGAAGATAGCCATGAACTCGTAGTTTCTCATAAAAACTCCTTTTGGTCTGTGGAATCCGGCGCGCGAGCGCATCCGAACCCAAGGCGTAATTTTTCCGCAAAAAGCGGAGATTTATTTTAGCAAAAAAACGCGCCTCGTGTCAACATGTTCGCAAAAAAATTCGAGGAAAGCCGATTACAAAAAAAATCCGCCATCTTTCATTTTTCTCTCGATTTTTCCGCGCGCCGATTTTCGGATTGAGTTTTCCAACTTTTCTTTTTTTTGAAAATGTGATATAATTTTTCAGGCTGATTCGTGCGGAGGATTCCATACTCTGACGCTTGCGTCGAGGTATGTTGTTCTCAATAAGTTTCCAGCCAATTTTGCAATTGTCTTTAAATTTAGGAGAAAAAAAATGCTCAACATAAACAACAATACCGCGAACATGAAGCGCGAAATTTTGGTGCGAATCGCGAAGCTTCAGCTCGAAGGAAAGCTCGAAGAAGGCGTGCACTTTATTCCGCGCGAAATGGTTCCTCGCGACGCGAAGCCGATTCGCTGCTGCGTTTTCCATGACCGCGAAATAATCCGAATGCGCACAATCGCGCGAATGGGAATTTCCGTGGAAAACATCGACGAAGAGCGAACGCTCGCATCGTTCGCCAAGGAAGCTTTGGAGCGTCCCAAACCAACATGGCCCATGCTCACGGTTTTGCACGAAGCCTGCAATGCTTGCGTCAAGGCTCACTACATGGTGACGAACGCATGCCAGGGATGCGACGCGCGTCCTTGCATGGTGAATTGTCCGAAAAATTGCATCCATGTGGAACATCATGCGCACATCGACGAAAGCGTATGCATAAATTGCGGAAAATGCATGGAAAACTGTCCGTACCACGCAATCATAAAAATTCCTGTTCCGTGCGAAGAGGCGTGTCCTGTAGGCGCGATTTCGAAAGACGAAAGCGGCCGCGAAAAAATCGATTACCACAAATGCATATTTTGCGGAAACTGCATGCGCGAATGTCCGTTCGGCGCGATGATGGGAAAAAGCCAACTCGTTGACGTGATAAAACATTTGATGAAAAAGTCCGAAGCGAATTCTAAAATTGCGAATTCCGAAAATGCGAATTTGCAGGAAAAAAATTCGGCAAATGAAAATTCAATTTCGGAAAATCCTCCAAAAAAAATCGTCGCGCTTTACGCGCCGGCAATCGCCGCTCAATTCAAGGCGGCTCCCGGACAATTGGAAGCCGCGCTGAAAGTCGCCGGGTTCGACCGCGTTTGGGAAGTGGCCATCGGAGCGGACATTTGCGCCGACAACGAGGCAAGGGAATTTGAAGAACGCATGGCGCGCGGCGACAAAATGATGACATCTTCATGCTGCCCTGCCTATGTTCGAGCCGTGCGCCGCCATGTTCCTGCGCTGGCGGAATGCATTTCCGAAACGAAAACTCCAATGCATTACACGGCGGAACTCGCCAAAAAAGCCGACCCAGGCTGCATCACGGTTTTCATCGGACCTTGCCTCGCAAAACGCCGCGAAGGTTTCGACGATGAAATGGTTGACTACGTTTTGAGCACGCTTGATTTGGAATCGCTTTTCATCGCAAAAGAAATCGACGTTTCAAAAATGCAGCCAGAAGAAACTTCGATAATTCCCACGGCAAGCGGAAGGAATTTCGCAAAAAGCGGCGGAGTCGCGGAAGCAGTGGAAGTTCGCCTCAAAGACAAGTCGATTCTGCGCGCGGCAAAAATCAACGGCCTCACAAAAAGCGGAATGAAAATGCTCAACGCTTATGGAATGATCAATTCCGGAAAAATTCCGTCGAAGCCCGACACGCCGAATCTCATCGAAGTGATGGCATGCGAAGGCGGATGCATCGGCGGCCCAAGCATTATCAAAAATGTCAAGGAAGCCGAAGTGCAATTGCAAAAATATGTCGAGGCGGGAGCCGCCAACACAACGAACGGAGGAACGAAATGAAAATCTTGATTTTAAACGGAAGTCCGCACAAAAACGGAACGACATATTCCGCAATCCGCGAAATGGAAAAAACCTTTTCCGAAAGCGGCGCGGAATTCGAAACAATTCACGTGGGCGCGAAAGACATTCGCGGATGCGTCGCGTGCTATTCGTGCGGAAAAACCGGGCGTTGCGTTTTCGATGACGCGGTGAACGAAATCGCGCCGAAATTCCAAGAAGCGGACGCGCTCGTCGTGGCAAGTCCCGTCTACTACGCTTCGGCAAACGCCACGCTGATTGCGCTGCTCGACAGACTTTTTTTCAGCACGCATTTTTCGAAAACGATGAAAGTCGGTTGCGCGGTCGTGGCGGCAAGGCGCGGCGGAATCACATCGACATTCGACGAACTCAACAAATATTTTTCCATCAGCGGAATGCCAATCGCTTCGGGACAATATTGGAACGGACTTCATTCGCCCGATCCCGAACTCGGCCAGCAGGACGAAGAAGGCTTGCAAATGATGCGAACGCTCGCGCGTAATTTGGTTTTTCTCGTGAAATCAATCGCGCTGGGAAAAGAAAAATTTTCGCTTCCCGAACAAGAGCCGAAAATCGCGACGAATTTTTGCAGGAAAATTTAAAACGGAATTCCGCCAATTTTTCAAAAAAAATTCTCGCAAGTCCTTTGTTACAAAAGCAAGGCGCACTTGTTTCATAAAAAAGAGGTACAAATGAAAAGCACTATTTTTTCGGCGATGATTTTCGCACTGGCATTCGCATTTCTTTCGTGCGAATCAACTCAACAAAATGCAAGCGGAATGAAAATGGAAAAAGACCAATCAATTTCATCATGCGGCGGCAATTGGAATCTCGTCCTTCTTATGAAAGGCGGCGAAGCGCAATTGCTCGCCAAAACCGACCTGACAATTACGCCCTCGTCGGACGGCACGGCAGAAATAAGCGGCTTCATGGGCGCGAACAGATTCATGGGAAAATTTTCCTCCGAATCAAAAGGTGTGATAAAAACAACGTCTTTCGCAAGCACGAAGCGCGGCGCGAGCGCGGAAGTAATGGAATTCGAAAAGTTTTTTTCGGAATTCATGAACGGAGTCGATTCCTATTCCATTGGAAAAATGAGCGGCGAGGCATTCCAAACTCTCGTCCTCAAAAACAGCAAGATGGACGCATACGCGCATTTCACGAAAAACACGCCGTTCTATGCCACTTGGAAACTTTCGGCGGTGAACAGCGGCAACGCAGTGGAAAGCGTGAACTCGGACGCGACAATGACAATAGAAAAAAAATCGGCGGCAATTTTCACAGGAATAAACCGCGCGAATTTGGGCTTGAAAATCGTTGAAGAAAAATGTCTCATTGAATTTTCGGACGGACCTATGACGCGCGCGGCCGGAAGCGAAGAGGACATGCGCGTGGAAAGCCTTCTCATGCAGAACTTGCTCAAAGCGGAGAAATATGGAATTTCAGGCGACACGCTTTCGCTCTATTCGGGCGAGACGCTTCTTTTGGAATTCGTGCGCCAAAAGCCGCTGTAAATTTTCTCGAAAAAAATTAAAGATTCCGCCGTTCAATGACGATAATTTAAATGTCGGGGGCTTTTCCCCTCCCACCCATGCCCCCGATAATGCCTGATGGCATTGCCCGGCCCTGAAGGCCGGGCTTTTTTCTTGGCGTTCGTCCGCCTTGACACAAAATCAATTTTTCTATAAAATGCATATTTATGCCGATAAAAAAGTCCATAAAAATAATGTCGTTTTTGTTGATGTTTTCCGCGCTCATAATCGGGGCGGGGCTTGGCTTGGCGTTGGCTCAAACGGCGCGCACTGTGAACACCGAAAATTTCACCGAATTTCGGACCGCCCTTCCGACGAAAATCCTCGACATCAACGGCGAGTTGATAACGGAATTCACCTCGGAGGAGCGGCGCGAGCTTACGAGCCTCCTCGAAATTCCGCAGCACATGAAGGACGCGCTCATAGCGCGTGAAGACCGCATTTTTTTCGAGCACAACGGATTCAGCATAAAGGCAATCGCCCGCGCTTTTATCGGAGTTTTCACGCGCAAATCTCTCGGAGGCGGCTCGACGCTGACCCAGCAAATCGCAGGAACTCTTTATTGCGACCGCACTAAAATGAAATTCTCGCGGAAACTCAAAGAACTTTGGTGGGCGATTCAAATGGAGCGGCGATATTCAAAGAACGAAATCCTCGAACTCTACTTGAATCACGTATATTTCGGCGGCGGCACTTATGGACTCAACGCCGCAAGCAAATATTATTTCGGACACGACGCGAGAAAAATAACGCCCGCAGAATCCGCGATTCTCGTAATCCAGCTTTCCAATCCCGCATACTACAATCCGTTCGAACATCCAAACCGAGCGATGGAAAGGCAGAAGGACGTTCTCGACACGATGGTCGAAGAAGGCTACATAACAAAAAAAGAAGCCGACGAGTCTTATGACAATTATTGGCTCGACTTCGACTATTCGCGCACAGACACATCGGCGTTTTTCATGCGCGAAGACAGAGCCCCATGGTTCAGCGAATATGTCCGCCGCGAACTAAGCGAAATGATTTACGGCGACGCGGACATCTACACAA
>CAMWIU010000077.1 GCA_947174385.1 uncultured Treponema sp. | reverse complement strand
TGGAAGAAGTTTCTAAAGGAAATGCGCCTTTTACCAATGACAGGGCAACCGATTTTCCAGCAGATGTATATTACTTAAGAGATAAAGATAGAAACTATCCAAATAATGTTGGCGAATGCACTTGGTATTGCAACGGACGCTTTTTGGAAGTCAATAATGCAATACCTTTTTGCACAGGAAATGCTGCCGATTGGATAAATGATAATTATGATGCCAATGTTTGTTCATGCGACAAGGGCAAACCTGCAAATGAAATAACTTTAAAGAATAGTTCCATTGCTGTATTCGGACCTACCGCGGAAAATTCAAGTTCTGCAGGGCATGTCGTCTTTATTGAGTCCGTAAGTGCCGATGGAAATACTATTGTGTTTTCCGAATGTAACAGGTCGGTGGATGGAATATTTGCGATAAGTAACGGTCAGATTGAAGTAAAAAATTCTGACTTGCTCAATGCCGTCGATGGCTACAAGCAAACTATGAGCCGTGCAAATTTTAATAACTTGCATAAATTCGCGCTTATAGGCGACATCTACAAAAAGAATATGGCGATTTTATAGGCAAGGATGAAAAAATGAAAACTCATGTACTCTTTTCAATTTGCGTTGTTTTGTTATTCATCGCCTGTTCCAAAAAGCAAAGTGCCGGTAAAACAGAAATCGCGCCTCCTGTACCTGCTGAAACCGTTTCAGTGCAGACAAAAATTTCTGAACCGCCTAATGAGAAGGATGTTTTCTCCAAAGAAGACAAAATTACCATAAGAGATATGAAGCGTCATATCAGGAGGCTGTCGGCGAACGATTTGGTAGAATCTAAACCTATGGGTACTTATGAACTTTACTATGGAAATACCGAACGAGTTTGGGCACCTGTCACTTCAATTACCAATACGGATTTAGAGATGAATGGGAAAGCGGCTTATGCTAAGTTTTCTTGGTGTCTTAATGCTAAAAAGCCAAACACTTTGGGATGTTTTAATGATAACGGCATTACCTTGATCGCGCTCGAAGAGGAAGGCAAGGACGACAATATCTTGACGCTGCTTTTCAGCAACGACCAAGCGAAAACTTGGAACACGGCTTATATTGAAATCGCCGGCGAATATTCGGGCGAAAAAAGATATCCGAGATATTATCCGTTCTGCACCGACTCAAATACAGGATATTTATTGCTTGGCGGAATGGAAACAGTCATAGTTGATGGAGGGGCGTACAGCGGAAAGACGGTGCCTGGCGCGCATATTTTCCGAACGCAGGACGCAGGCGTTTCATGGGAGGAAATCGGCAGGATTTCCGACACGGTCAATCACTATCTGTTTGTGCAAGGAGACACGATTTTTTTGGGCGGGCGAAAAGATCGCTATCCTTGCCTTTTCAAAAGCGACGACTATATGAACTGGGAGGAAATCAATTTTCCTGTGGACACAAAAAAGTATTTTTCTGGCCGTTCCGACGGTTTTGTTTTTAAGGGCGAATACGGTATTGTAGACACATACATGAATTTACACGAGGGTGGCTATGAAATAATTTCATTCGCCACGAAAGACGGCGGCGAGAGTTGGATTATGTGGGATAAATGAAAAGACGTTTTTGCGCAAGTGATTGGAGCGCCGCCGCAAGGCGTTCCCGCAACGCGGGAATGAAGTGAAACGGAAGTGCGGAAAGCACGGTTTTTTGCGCAAGCAAAAAATGCGCCCGAAAAAAATCGCGCATTGTCATTGCCCTTGAAACTGTTTTATTTTTCCGTTAGAATGTTTTTATGGCAAAGACAGTTGACGAAAAAAAAATCATTTACACGATGAGCGACGTGAGCCGCTCTTATGGAACTAAAACGGTTTTAAAGAACATCAGCATTTCATATTATTACGGCGCGAAAATCGGCGTGATTGGCGCGAACGGTTCGGGCAAGTCGAGCCTCTTCAAAATTCTCGCGGGCGTGGACAAAGATTTTACGGGCGAAACAATTCTTTCTCCCGGCTATTCGATTGGTTATCTTGAACAAGAGCCTGAACTTGAGGCTGGAAAAACCGTCAAAGAAATCGTGATGGAAGGCGTGAAGCCGATTACGGATTTGCTTGCTGAATTCGACAAAGTGAACGAAGCGTTCGGCGATCCGGATGCGGACTTCGACAAGCTCGCCGTTCGCCAGGCGGAGATTCAGGAAAAGCTCGACGCTTTCGATGCGTGGAATTTGGATGCCAATTTGGAACTCGCGATGGAAGCTTTGCGATGTCCGCCGGCCGAACAAATCGTCGATGTGCTTTCAGGCGGAGAACGCCGCCGTGTCGCGCTTTGCCGCCTTCTCTTGCAAAAGCCCGACATCCTTTTGCTGGACGAGCCGACGAATCACCTTGACGCGGAAACCGTCGCATGGCTTGAAAATCATCTTCACACTTATCCCGGAACTGTCATCGCGATTACGCACGACAGATATTTTTTGGACGACGTTGCCGGCTGGATTTTGGAACTCGATCGCGGCGAAGGCTATCCGTTCAAAGGAAATTATTCTTCGTGGCTCGAACAAAAAGAGGCGCGGCTCGCGCTTGAGGAAAAAGGCGAAAGCCAACGCCGCAAGGAAATGCAGCGCGAATTGGAATGGATTCACATGGGCGCGAAAGGCCGCCAGGCGAAGCACAAGGAACACATCACGCGCTACGAGCAGCTTCTTTCGCAGGGCGGAAAAACGAAATTGAAGGACACGCAGATTTCCATTCCGGCAGGACCGCGCCTGGGCGGACAAGTGATTGACGCTGAAAATCTAACGAAGTCGTTCGGCGAAAAATTGCTTTTTGAAAACCTGAACTTTCACATTCCTGCGGGCGCAGTCGTTGGAATCGTCGGTCCGAACGGCGCGGGAAAGACCACGCTTTTCAAGCTGATTGCCGGCGCGGAAAATCCCGACGCTGGCTCGATAAAAGTTGGCGACACAGTGAAATTGGTTTACGTTGACCAACTGCGCTCGAAACTCGATGAAAACAAAACCGTCTACGAAACTTTGACCGACGGCTTGGACTTGGTGAAATTGGGCGCGGTGGACGAAAAGGGACGCGCTTTGGAAGGCGGAATCCGCGAAGTGAACGGGCATGCATATTGCTCGTGGTTCAACTTTAATGGCGCGGAGCAAAACAAAAAAGTTTCGGTGCTTTCGGGTGGAGAAAAAAATCGCCTGAACTTGGGAATGATGCTCAAGGAAAGCGGAAACGTTTTGCTGCTCGACGAGCCGACGAACGATTTGGACGTTCAGACGGTGCGCGCGCTTGAAGAGGCTTTGGAAGACTTCGCTGGTTGCGCGCTAGTCGTGAGCCACGACCGCTGGTTTTTGGACAGAATCTGCACGCACATTCTCGCGTTCGAAAACAACAGCACGGTGCGCTATTTCGAAGGCAACTGGAGCGAATACGCCGATTGGAAGAAAAAAGAATTCGGCGAGGACGCGGGCGTTCCCAAGCGCACGGTGTATAGAAAAATCAGCCGATGATTCGTGCGGAGGGTTTCATACCCCGACGCTTGCGTCGAGGTATGTTGATTTTTGGGCGTGCCCGCTACTCAAATCTTCGATTTGCATTGCGGTCGGGCTGCTCCGGGTTACGTACGCACTTTGTGCTACCTTTATTCCACTCGCCGCTTTAGCGTCGCTTGGAACTTACGCCCTCCGCATTCCTCACGCAATGTGCAACTTTTCGTATTTTTTTCAAATATGCTCTTGCCGAATCCGCGTTTTTTCATTATCTTTAATATTATAGAAAAGCAATTTTTCTTAACAAATAAATTAAGGAATAATCGAAGGAGAAAGAAATGGCAAAACAATTGTTGTTCAGTGAAGACGCGCGCAGGAAGCTGCTTTCTGGCGCAGAGCAAATCGCAAAGGCCGTAAAAGTCACGCTCGGACCTTGCGGACGCATGGTCATGCTCGACAAAAAATACGGCTCGCCCACAATCACGAAGGACGGCGTTTCCGTTGCGAAGGAAGTCGAGCTTGCCGATCCTTATGAAAACATGGGCGCGCAGTTTGTTCGCGAAGTCGCTTCAAAGACGAACGACGATGCTGGCGACGGCACGACAACTGCCACCGTTTTGGCGTACGCGCTTGTTCGCGAAGGTTTGAAATCAGTCGCGGCTGGAATGACTCCGATTGAAATCAAGCGCGGAATGGACAAGGCCGTAAAAGCCACAATCGAAGAAATCAAAAAGAACGCCAAGCCGGTAAAAGGCGCGGATGACATCACGCACATCGCCACAATTTCCGCCAACAATGACGCGGAAATCGGAAAAATGCTCGCCGACGCGATCGAAAAAGTCGGCAAAGACGGCGTAATCACTGTCGAAGAATCCAAGAACATGGACACGACTGTTGACACTGTGGAAGGAATGCAGTTCGACCGCGGCTATGTTTCTTCATATTTCGTAAACGACCGCGAGCGCATGGAATCAAATTTCGAAGAGCCGTACATTCTCATTCACGACAAGAAAATTTCCACGATGAAAGACTTGATGCCGATTTTGGAAAAAGTCGTGAACGAAGGCCGCTCGCTCGTAATCATCGCCGAAGACGTTGACGGCGAGGCTTTGACAACGCTCGTTCTCAATTCAATTCGCGGAACAATCAAAGTTTGCGCGGTGAAGGCTCCTGGATTTGGCGACCGCCGAAAGGACATGCTTCAGGACATCGCGATTCTTACGGGCGGACAAGTGATTTCGGAAGAAGTTGGAATCAAACTTGAGAACGCCGATGTTTCGATGCTCGGAAAAGCGAAGTCCGTGAAAATCGACAAAGACAACACGACGATTGTCGGCGGCGCGGGCACGAAAAAAGCCATCAGCGAGCGCGTTGGCGAAATCAAAAGTCAAATCGAAAAGACGACTTCTTCTTACGACAAGGAACAATTGCAGAAGCGTCTTGCGAAACTTGCCGGCGGAGTTGCCGTAATCAATGTTGGCGCGACCACAGAAACCGAAATGAAGGAAAAGAAATTCCGCGTGGAAGACACGATCGCCGCAACTCGAGCCGCGCTTGAAGAAGGAATCGTTTCCGGCGGCGGAATCGCGCTCATCGACGCTTCCAAAGTTTTGGAAAACGTTCCTTCCAATTTGACCGAAGATGAAAAAGTCGGATACAAAATCGTAAAGCGCGCGCTTGAAGAGCCGATTCGACAAATCGCGGACAATGCTGGAGTGGACGGAGCAGTCGTTGCCGACCGTGCGAAAAACGAAAAGAAGGGCGTGGGCTACAATGCCTACACTGGCGAATGGGTGAACATGCTCGAAGCGGGAATCATCGACCCTGCGAAAGTCACTTGCAGTGCTTTGCAGAACGCCGCGTCAATCGCAGGAACAATGCTCACCACGGAATGCGCCATTACGGACATTCCAGAGCCAAAGCCGGCAGCTCCTATGCCAAATCCTGAAATGGGATATTAATCCAAATTAAATCCCAAGCAGAGATTGCATAAGCCGCCCGCATTTCGTGGGCGGCTTTTTTTACGCTGTTTGAATTTTTAATCGCTTTAATTTAATGAGGAGAAAAAATGTGGAACGCGGATTTGTACAATCGCTTTGAAAAAGAGCGGATGCAGCCTTCAGCGGATTTGGCAGCGCGAATCGAAATCAAAAATTGCCGGCGCGTGCTCGACGTGGGATGCGGTTCGGGAATGAGCACGCTTTGCCTCAAGCGTCGCTTTCCCAGCGCGGAAATTCTCGGCGCGGATTTTTCACAAGAAATGCTTTCCAAAGCCCGCGCACTTTTGCCCGACACACAATTCGTTTTGCGCGACTGTTCGAAGTCGCTTTCCGACTTGGGAAAATTCGACGTTGTTTTTTCAAACGCATTTTTGCAATGGCTCGAAAATCAAGATGAATTCGTGGCGCACACGAAAGAACTTTTGAACGAAGGCGGCGTTCTTGCAATGCAGATTCCGCTTTTCGCCAAAATGGAAATCGCAAAAATCATCGAACGCTCCGCGCAAAAATTTTCGTTGGAACTTGGCGAAAGAAATTTGTTCGATGGAATGTGCGTGGCGAAAAATTTTTCGGCGGAAAATTATTACGAGATTTTTTCCAAAAATTTTTCGCGTGTGGAAATGTGGCAGACGAATTATTTTCATCAAATGCGCTCGAGCGATGAAATTGTGGATTTCGTGCGAGGCACGGCTCTTTTGCCATACCTTGAGCGTTTGGACGAAGCGCAGTCCTCCGAATTTTTGCGCATGCTCAAAATCGAGACTGCCGCGCATTACAAGCCGTGCGCGAACGGAACGGTTTTGTTTCCGTTTTATCGCGTGTTTTTTTTGGCGCAAAATTCTGCGAGATAAACATAACTTGACGCTGTTCACAAGTCTTTGTATTTTTGCGCGGGTGTTGGGTTACAACTCCCCTCCACACCACGCGCAAATCAAATCCGCGAAACTCCGTCGGCTGGAACGCACTTGAAAAATCCCGCGTCGTGCCCGATTTTTTGCGTGTAGATTTTCTGCACGTTTTCGATGAAAGCGTCGGCCTTGTCTTTTTTTACGATTGCGATCGCGCAGCCTCCGAAGCCTCCGCCCGTCATTCTCGCGCCGATGCAGCCTTCCTGTGCGTTGGCGGCTTCCGCCAAAGTGTCAAGCTCGATTCCGGTCGCCTCAAAATCGAATTGCATGCTGTGATGTGCTTTCTTCAAAAGTTTGCCGAGCTCGTTCAAGTCGCCTTTTTGCAAGACTTCCACGGCTTTCAAAACGCGCTCGTTTTCTGTCACCGCGTGCCGCGCGCGCCGCATGATAACGTCGTCCTTCAATATCAAAGAAACCGCATTGAACTGCTCCACCGTGAGCGAGCACAGGTCGGGCAAATCTTTCGTGTTGGAAAATTTTCCGCCTGCGGGGAGGGGCGTGGCCGCCGCCTTGAGTTGCGCCAAAGCCGCCTCGCATTGTTCGCGCCGCTCGTTGTATTTCGATTCGGAGAGCAGCCGCCTTTTTTTCGTGTTCATCACGACAAAGCACGAATCGCCCATTTCAAGCGGAACATATTCGTGCTCGATTTTCGCGCAGTCCAAAAGTTCCGCCGTGCCTTTTTTCGCGGTGGCGATAATGTATTGATCCATGATTCCGCATTTCACGTCCATGAATTCGTGCTCGCTTTGCTGGCCGATCAGCGCGATGTCCTTTCGCGAAATCCCGAATCCGAACAATTCCGAAACTGCGTAAGCGAATCCGCATTCAAGCGCGCTTGAAGAAGAAATTCCGCCGCCCGCCGGAACTGTCGAATCAATCAAGACTTCAAAGCCCGAGTCGAATTTGTAGCCGCGCTTTTTTATTATGGAAAGAATTCCGTTCAAATAATTCGCGTAGTCGTTTTCTTTTTTGTACGCGAAATTTTCGTTTATGTCGAATTCGAAAGTTCCGGGAAATTTCAAATCGTTGTAAATGACTTTCGAATCGTCGCGCTTTCGAATCGCGAAGTACATGTAGCGATCGATTGCGGCAGGAAAAACTTTTCCGCCATTGTAGTCGATGTGTTCGCCGATAATGTTGATGCGCGCGGGCGACGAAAAAAGCTGGACGTTTTCCGCGCTGCCGCCATAATTTTTCAGAAAAGAATTTTTGAATTCTTCCAAATCGATTGTTCCGTTTTCTTCACTCATGATTTTATTTTAGCACGAATTTTGAATTTGTCAAGTTGAAAAAAATTGCGGAAGATTTACGCTTCATTGTTCCAAATATTCTTCTTGCCCAAAAAGGCGCAATTCGCTATAATTAGAGTCGTTGGAAGTTTTGCAATTTCCCAACAACTCTGACAACTTTTCAGGCTAGAGCCTTGCAAAGTTGCAATTTGCAGGAGTGCGCTTTCGGAGAATCTAGATTTTCGAAAGCGTTCAATAAAATTATGTCCATCGAAAAATATGAAATCGTGATCGGCTGCGAAATCCACACGCAGCTCTTGACAAAGACCAAGGCTTTTTGCGCCTGCGAAAATCGTTACGGCGGAATGCCCGACACTCGAGTCTGCCCCGTTTGCTTGGGACTTCCGGGCGCGATGCCGCGAGTGAGCAAAGGATACGTGGAACTGGGCGCGGTGGCGGGACTTGCCTTAAATTGCAAAATCGCGCGCTTTACGAAATTCGATCGAAAGCATTATTTTTATCCCGACCTTGCGAAGGGCTATCAAATCACGCAGTACGACATTCCGCTTTGCAGCGATGGATTCGTGGATTTGCCGATGCGCAATTATCCAAAGGACGAGCGTCAAGGCGGCGCGAAATTTCGCGAAAAGAATTTCGCCGGCGTTCCGTGCGTTTCGGCGGACGGAAAATATCGTCGCGTGAGAATCGAAAGGATTCACCTTGAAGAGGACGTGGGAAAATCGCTTCACATGGAAGGAGCGCATTCTTATATCGACTACAATCGCTGCGGCACGCCACTCATCGAAATCGTCACGAAGCCCGACATGACAAGCCCCGAAGAAGCCGCGCTTTTTATGCAAAGCGTCCAGGAAATTTTGCGCTACGTCAAAGTGACAAAAGGCAATCTCGAAGAAGGCAACATGCGCTGCGACGCGAACATCAACTTGAATGTCTGGGAAGACGGAGAAATTTTCCACACGCCGATTTCGGAAATAAAAAATTTGAACTCGTTCAAGGCGATTCGCGAAGCGTGCGCCTACGAAGCACAAAGGCAGCTCGAGGAATTCAAAAACGACCGACAGCCGTTTGACGCGGGTTTCAAAGTTACGATGGGTTGGGATGAGGCGGCGGGAAAGACCGTAGTCCAGCGCACGAAAAATTCTTTCGTGGATTATAGATTCGTCGTCGAGCCAGACATCAAGCCGTTTTCCGTGAGCGAAGATTTGATTACGCGCGCGGGCGAAAAAGTGGGCGAACTTCCCGAAGCCAAGCGCGAACGTTTCAAAAAAGATTTTTCGCTTTCGGATTTTGACGCGGAGACTTTGACGGGAACTCGCGAACTTTCGCTTTGGTTCGAAGAAGCGGCTAAGAATTCGAAAAGTCCAAAGCGCGCCGCCAATTTGATTCTTTCGGAATTGCTCGCGCATCTCAACGAAAAAAATCTTTCGATAGGCGAAATCGCGCTCACGCCGTCGCACATCGCGGAACTTGCCGATTCACTCGAGGAAGGAAAAATCACGTCGAAGCAGGGAAAGGAAGTTTTCGCGAAAATGCTTGAGACGAACAAAATGCCTTCCGAAATAATCCGCGAAGAAGGAATGGAGCAAATCAGCGATTCCGGCGCGATTGAAAAATTGGTGGAGCAAGTCCTCGCGCAAAACGAAAAGGCCGTGAACGACTACAAGAGCGGCAAGACGAACGTGCTGGGCTGGCTCTGCGGCCAAGTGATGAAAATGTCGCAAGGCAAAGCCGACCCGAAGCAAGCAGCGGAATTCATACGAAAAAAGCTGGAAGACTGATAAAGAATTCGCGCGGAAGCCTCGGTGATATTCGACTCGGTCGCTTTCGCGACCTGCTCAATCACTGAAATTTTTTCGCAAATCGCGCCTTCCAAAGCTCGTTCGAAAAACTAGAAAATTTCTTCCAGCGCAGTTTTGTAGCCGCGTTCGCCGTAATCATAAGTGGCGCAAAATCCGAAGCCATCTTTGCGCGGAAAAATTTCTTGATCGTAAGGCAAGTTCGTGCTCACGCAAATTGTCGCGCGCGCCTTGTCCAAGGATTTTGCGATTTCGGCAAAATCCGCAGGAAACGCCGCCCGCCAATTTTTTTTGTTCGCCACGGCGTAGCCGTTCAATTGCGTGAAAATAACGATAGTTTCCGCCACGCGAATTTTTTCTTTCAAATCATCGCTCACGGAATTTTGCTTTTCGTATGAAATCACTTCGTAGCGAAAATTCGATTTGGAAAAATCCGAAAAGTAATTTTCGAGCAATTTGATTTTTTGCTCGTGAGGCACCAAAAACAAAACGTCGCCTTTCACGCGAATTCTATTTTTGTAAGTAAAATGCGTGGCGAGGCTTTGAATTTTTTGCGAAAGAATTTCCGCCTCGATTTTTTCCTGTTCACTTATCGCAACGACTTTTTGCGGGGAGGGGAAAATCTTCCCATCGCGAATTTCGATGATTCCGTTTTCCGCTTTCAAAAGCAAAACGCGAGCCACGCTTTCGGAAAGCATTTGAGAATCGAGCGCGCCGCTTTGTACGGCTTCTTCCACTTCCGAAAAAAGCTGTTCCAAAAAATTCAAGTCGCGCTCATGATAAACATTGATTGGATGGCAAACCAAATTCACGCCGGCGTTCACCGCGAGGACAAAACTTTCGGACGGAGTGAAATTGTCGCTGATGGCTTGCATGTCCATCGCGTCGCTCGAAATCACGCCTTCAAAGCCGAGCGTGCCGCGCAAAATTTTCGTGAGGATTTTTTTCGAAAAAGTCGCAGGCGCGACAATTTTTTTTCTGGTTTTTCCCGCGCGGATTTTTTTCGAATCAAGACCGGGCATTTGAATGTGCGCCGTCATTATCATCGGAATTCCGTTTTGAATATTTTTTTCAAAAGGCACGGCTTCGTTTTTTTTCCATTTTGAAAAGCTGGAATTTATTTTCGGCAAATCCAAATGCGAATCGATTTTTGTGTCGCCGTGACCAGGAAAATGTTTCGCGCATGGAATCGCGCCCGCGCTTCTGATTCCCTTTTGCATCGCGTTGGAAAATTCGGCGACATAATTTTTGTCGCTTCCGAAACTCCGTATTCCAATCACGGGATTCGCAGGATTCGACGCAATGTCGCAGACCGGCGCGAAGTCGCAATGAATTCCGTAGTCAAGCAAAAGTCTGCCGTTTGCCTGCCCTGCCAAAAATGCGTTTTCCAAATTTCCGCATCGCCGAATCGCCATCGCGCTCGGCATCGTAAAATCGCGCAGGCGGTTCACGTTGCCGCCTTCTTGGTCAGTGCAAAAAAGCAGCGGCGGATTTTTTCCGTCCAGCGCGGCATCGTTCAAATCGCGGATAAATTTTTTCGCGGAATTCGGATCGCCCAAATTTTCGGCGAACAAAATCACCGCTCCAATGTGATAATTTTTCACCACGTTATAAATCGTAGGATTGATTTTTTCGAGCGCGCGGAATTTTTCGGGCGACTCGACAGTAAGAGCGTCGGCGAATTTTTTTTCGTCCGCTTCACCTTCCGAAAAAAAGCGAAAATTCATAAGGCAGAGCTGCCCGATTTTTTCACGCGTCGTCATATTTTGAACATGATTTTTTATGACAGATTTCGCTTCATCCGCGTCGAATTTTTTTGACGAAATTTTCGTTTGCGAAAAAGCAGAAATTTGAAACGCGAAGAAAATCAACATACCTCGACGCAAGCATCGAGGTATGTTGTTCTTATAAGGTAATTGCTGTCGGGTTTCCTCCCCTTTATTGCGACGCAAGCGTCGGGGT
>CAMWIU010000076.1 GCA_947174385.1 uncultured Treponema sp. | reverse complement strand
TGGAAGAAGTTTCTAAAGGAAATGCGCCTTTTACCAATGACAGGGCAACCGATTTCCCAGCAGATGTGTACTATGCACATAATAGAAATAGAAGCTATCCATATTGTGTTGGCGAGTGCACTTGGTACTGCAATGGTCGGTCTTTTGAAAAAAATGGAGTGTCAAATTTCTGCACAGGAGATGCCGCTGACTGGATAAATAACTACAATTCCGATGTTTGTGAATGCGACAAGGACAAGCCATCAAATGAAATAATTCTAAAGGAGAATTCCATTGCGGTATTCGGACCTACTACAGAAAATACAAGCTCTGCGGGGCATGTCGTCTTTATTGAGTCCGTAAGTGCCGATGGAAATACTGTTGTGTTTTCCGAATGTAACAGGTCGGTGGATGGAAAGTTTGCGTTGAGCAACAAGCAGATTGAAGTAAAAAATTCTGACTTGCTCGCTGCCGTCGATGGCTACAAGCAAACTATGACCCGTGCAGATTTTAACAATTTATATAAATTTGCCCTTATAGGAGATTTGTACGACATCAAAAAAACCTCTACACAAGATGAAGATGCCTAGTTCCATGGAATATTTGTTATAAATATTTATTATTTATGAGGAATCAAAGTGAAAACACAAACATTCATATTCACGATTTGCGCCGCGTTCTCGCTCGCCTTTTTCGGTTGCGCAAAAAAGCAAGCTTCTGCCGAGGCAAAAACTGATGCGCCGTCCGAAAGCGAAATTCAATCCGAACCTGCCGCCATCGCACAAGAAACGCAACTTGCCAAAGACGAATTTGACACTTGGAATGACGAGGACAAGTTCACGATAAAAGAACTGATAAAGCATCCAATCAGAACGGACGCGTTTTGTACCCCTGGCGAGCTAGATAAGGCAGGGCTTTATATGTTTACATATATTGACGGTGATAACGTTCGGAGTCAAATAACGCTTGCGCCCGTAATTTTTGCTTCCAATTCGGCAAAGCCTGCGTTGGAAAAATATCCGTCCTTCAAGCGGACGGATTATTCTGACATGCAGGTGGTGTGGTATGCGAGTTCTGCAGCATCGGCGATGGCGTTCCACGAAAAGGACACGCCGAGTAATCTCATTACGATTTTGTACAGCACGGACAAATGGAAAACTTGGAACGAAGCGCACATAGAAGGAGACTCCGACTTTTTGGACAAAAACAAAGAGCCGAGGTGCATTTTGTTCTGCGCCGATTCGAATACAGGATATTTGCTGCTTCACAGAATTGAAAGAATCGTGGTTAACGGTAGTCACAGTGGAAAGACGATGCCTGGCGCACATATTTTCCGAACGCAGGACGCAGGCGTTTCATGGGAGGAAATCGGCAGGATTTCCGACACGGTTAATCATTATCTGTTTGTGCAAGGAAACACGATTTTTTTGGGCGGGCGGAAAAATCGCTACCCTTGTCTTTTCAAAAGCGACGACTACGCTAATTGGGAGGAAATTGATTTTCCTGTGGACACAAAAAAGTATTTGTCTGGTCGTTCCGATGGTTTTGTTTTTAAGGGCGAATACGGCATTGTGAATACATACATGTATTTACGCGATGGGGAGGGCGAAGAAATGGTTTCATTTGCCACGAAAGACGGCGGCGAGAGTTGGATTGTGTGGGATAAATGAAACGCCATTATTTACAAACTATGAACAACCATTGCAGGAATCTTTCCTGCTGGTAATGCTTGTTTGTTGGTGCGAAGCCTTTCGTTTTTGTTTTTTCTAAAAAAAGGTATGTAAAATGAAAGTTATTCTTGTGTTTTTTGTGCTCTTTGTTCGTGTTGGAAATATATTTGGAAGTCAATCGGTGTCATTGAACGAGCAGCTCATTCAAAAGTCCGCAGAGGGCAATCTTGAAGCCGTGGCGGATTTGCTTGAAAAAGGTGCGGATGTGAACGCTTCAAATATGCAGCTAAAAATGCCTTTGTCAGTTGCGGCGGAAGCGAATCACAAGAAAGTGGTCGAGTTTTTGGTGGAAAATGGTGCAAGCCTTGCTGTAGGCGAAGCCGCCGCCAAAGCGGCACTGGGTGGACATATTGAAATCGTTGAATTCCTTTTGGACAAAGGAATGGACGTGAACGCGCCATGTATGTTTGACAGCGGGTCTATATTGACCAATGCGGTGCTTGGTGGACATATTGAAATTGTTGAATTTCTTTTGGACCGTGGTGCGGATGTGAATTTTGCCAACAATGGTGGATATACTCCATTGTTGGTCGCCTCGGAAACAAGCGCGGAAATGGTGAGGATTCTTTTGAAGCACGGCGCGAATGTGAACGCCAAGATGTGGAACAAATACACACCATTGTTGAACGCCGCAAGTTATGGACTTACAGACGCGGTGGAACTCCTGGCGAGTGCTGGCGGAGACTTGAATGCCAAGTCTGATCTTGGAGAGACGGCATTGATTCGCGCGTCTGTTATGGGGCATGTTCAAACCGCAGAGTGGCTCATAAATCATGGTGCGGATATGAATGAAAGGAGAAACAATGGAAACACCGCGCTGATGGAAGCCGCTGGACTAAACCGGGTGGAAACGGTGAAATTGCTTTTGGAACGTGGTGCGGATCTTTCTGCTACGAATGATGCAGGGAATACGGCTTTGGACATAGCCAGGCAGAACAATCGCACGGAAATGGTTGCATTGCTTGAAAGTTACGAAAACGATACAAAAGAAGCGGCGAAAGGTTCTTCCTCAAAATATGTTTTTGCGGCGACTGGAATTGTGATTGTTCTTTTTGCTTTTGTTGTGTTTTTTATTCTTTTGGCAAAAAAGCATAGAGATAAGATTCGGTAGTTGCTAAATGTTCATGTATGTTTTCAATGGGTATTGCGAATGAAATTCTATACATTCATTCTTTTGATTGTGTCGCTTGTCTTGTCGGGTTGTTTCAGGAAATCTGCGCCGCAACTTGAAACCGCAGATTCAAAAAACGAAATCTTTTCCATCGCACAGTCCGAAAGCGAAGCGCAATCCGAACTCGCCGCGAGCACTGTCATTGAACAGGAAACTCAATCCGCCGAAATAGATTCTTGGAGCAATGAAGACAAGAGAGCCATACAAGATGTACGGAGAAGAGTCGGTCGGGGAGTGGGCGGGGCGACATTGGCTAAGCCTATGGGCACTTGGAAATTTTACTATAACGCCGGAAGAAATGACGAAAGAAGGGTGCTTGCGCCTGTAGCCACTTTTGATGACGAGGAAATGTACGAGCAATACCCGTTTCTGATGAAAGGCGATCCAAAATATATGGTGCAATGTTCCTCTACTGATGACTTCTCGGCGATGACGTTCAAGGAAAGAGACAGGGACGATTGCATTACGGTGCTTTTCACAACAAATCAGTTCAGTGACTGGGCGACGACGCGCATAAAAATCGACGATAGATATTTGGCATCGGGATTTCCATATTTCCACATATTTTGCATTTCGCCAGAAGTTGGCTATTTGACTCTGTGTTCAAAAGACGATGCCGTGGGCGGTTCGCTTTATCGTACTAAAGATTCTGGTGCTTCATGGGAGCTGGTGGGGGAAGTGCCAGCATCATGTAATAGGACTTTTTCTGCACAGGGAGACACCGTGTATTTGAACGCGAGTAAAGGTCGTTTTTTCCGCCTTTTCAAAAGCGACGACTACATGAACTGGGAGGAAATTGATTTTCCGATTGATACGGAAAAATATGAGAGTGGGCACATTTATGCGTTCAGATTTGAAGGTGACTACGGCATTGTAGAAGCGGCTTTGTTCTGTCCTAATCTTGAAAGTATTGCTTTCGCCACTAAAGACGGCGGCAAAACTTGGATTGCGTGGGATAATTAGGGATAGATGATTGTCTTATAAAACCGTGCGTGTAAGTGATTCGTGCGGAGGTGTTCATACCCCGACGCTTGCATTGAGGTATGTTGATTGAACATTTTGTTGAAATTCCTTTTTCGCTAAAAAAATCAAATTCCGAGAAAAATTTTCTTGAAAAAAAATCGTCTATGTTATATTATTATAGATGGCGTTTACTCGCTTTTGTGCGATGCGCGGGATCACTTTAAAATATAGGAGAAACTATGACGATATCACAAATGATTGGGCAGAGCGGAATCCTCACGTTGCTTGGAATGGGCGTGGTTTTCGGCTTTCTGATAATAATGATTTTGGCGATGTATTTGCTTCACGCGATTTTGCACGCCGTGGGCGCGGACAAAATTGAAGAGCCGAAGCCTGCATCACCGCAAGCGGCGAGTGTCGGAACGCCTGCCGCCGCAGACCAAGGCGCGGTCGTGGCAGCCATCGCCGCCGCGCTTCACGAAAAAAACGTTCTTTAATTTTTAACAGTGAAGAAAGTATCAACTTTCGAACTGTTAAAAAACACGATTTTGTAGCGAAGCGAAAAATCGCAATACAACAAGCGAGTTTTTGGAAAAAACTCGGCATTAAAATTGTCGCGATATTTCAGCGACAATTTTAATTGTTCTTTAATTTTTATAGGCAAAATCCGCCGAAAATGTGCGGAAGTTTTGCCGGCAAGTCGCGTCGCGGCTTGTAAATTTGCTGCGTTTCGATTGAAGCGCGGAATTCTTTTTCGGAAATTCTGATTTCCTTGCAAAATTTTTTGGAGAATGAATTATGTCAAAGATCAACATTTCAGAGCTTGCCATTCGTGATGCGCACCAGTCGCTTCACGCAACTCGCATGACTACGGCGGATATGCTTCCTGCCTGTCCGATGATGGACAAAATCGGCTATTGGGCCGTGGAAGGCTGGGGCGGGGCTACGTTCGATTCGTGCATCCGCTTTTTGAACGAAGATCCGTGGGAACGCCTTCGAAAGCTCCACGCCGCTCTTCCAAACACGAAAATCATGATGCTCTTGCGCGGACAAAACCTTTTGGGCTATCGCCATTATGCCGACGATGTTGTTGACAAATTCGTCGAGGCGGCGGGCAGAAACGGAATCGACGTTTTCCGAATCTTCGACGCTTGCAACGATCCGCGCAATTTGGAGCGCGCTACAAAGGCCGCCAAAAAAACTGGCAAGCACGTCCAAATGGCGATTTCCTACGCCGTAACTCCGTTCCACACCGTTGAAAAATACGCGGAACTTGCCAAAACTTACGCCGAATTCGGCGCGGATTCAATCTGCATCAAGGACATGTCGGGCTTGCTCAAGCCTTTTGATGCATACGAAATGGTCAAGGCGATCAAGGCGGTCGTGGATTTGCCGATTGAAATCCACACTCACTCTACGACTGGACTTTCCGTTGCGGCGGAACTCAAGGCCGCGGAAGCCGGCGCGGACATTTTGGACACGGCGATTTCTTCGATGTCCATGGGAACGAGCCACAGTCCAACCGAAACCGTAGTCGAAATGCTCAAAGGCACTCAATACGATACAGGGCTTGATACGAAGGCATTGCTTGAAATCTCGGCGTATTTCCGCGAGATTCGAAAGCATTATTCTTCTCTTGAATCTTCGTTCCTCGGAGCGGACACGCGAATCCTTCTTTCGCAAGTTCCCGGCGGAATGCTTTCCAATTTGGAAAGCCAGCTCAAGCAGCAGAATGCCGCCGACAAAATGGACGAGGTTTTGGCGGAATTGCCGCGAGTCCACAAAGATGCGGGCTATGTTCCGCTCGTCACGCCGACAAGCCAAATCGTCGGAACTCAGGCGGTGATGAACGTCCTTATGGGACGCTACAAGACGATGACTCAGGATTTCCGCAACTTGATTACTGGACGCTTTGGAAAACTCCCCACGGACGCGAACGCGGACCTTGTGAAAGTCGCCCTTGAACAGAACAAAATGGACAAGGTTGTTACTGGTCGTCCCGCCGATGAGATTCCTCCGGAATGGGAAAAGATGATGGAAGAATCGAAGAAAAACGGCGGCGACGGAAGCGAGGAAGACGCGCTCACTTACGCGATGTTCCCGAACGTTGCGCCGAAATTCTTCGCCGAACGCGCCAAAGGTCCTGTCAAGGCCGAGGAAGCGTTCGCCGCAAAGCCAGCCGCTTCTGCGCCAAGCGCGGGCGGAAAGGGCGGCTCGTACACTGTGAATGTGAACGGCACTGCGTACAATGTGACTGCTTCGGCGGCTTCGGACAATATGAGCGTCACCGTGAACGGCACGCCTTACAATGTCAGTTTCGGGGCGGCGGGAAGTGCGCCTGTTGCGCCGAGCGCGGCTCCTGCTCAAGTCACTGGCGGAATCGAAATCAAGGCTCCTGTCGCGGGAACTTTGCTTCGCCATGTCGCGAGCGCGGGAAGCAAGGTGAACAAAGGCGACACCGTTATAATGATAGAATCGATGAAAATGGAGCTCGAGGTGAAGTCGCCTGATTCGGGAACGATAAATTTCGTCGTGCAGCCAGGAAGCCAAATTCAGGCGGGACAAGTTCTCGCCACTTTGGGTGGAGTCGCTGCCGCGCCAAGTGCGCCTGCTCCTGCGACGAGCGCAAAGCCTTCCGCGCCGGCAACTCCAACTCCTGCACCTGCGGTCGCTGGCGGAAAAAACGTGAACGCGCCGGTTGCTGGCACTTTGCTTCGCTATGTCGCGAACGAAGGCGATTCGGTCGGGGCGGACACCACAATCATTATGATAGAGTCTATGAAAATGGAACTTGAAATCAAGGCTGGCTCGGCTGGAAAAGTGCATTTCCTTGCGACTCCCGGAAGCCAGATAAACGCAGGTCAAGCCATCGCGCAGATTCAGTGAGGCAATTTATGGAAATGACAAACGACAAAGCAAAAATTCTCAAGGCGACATTCCTGATTATGGCGGTGGCGATGGTCGTATCGTTCTGCGTGAAGCCCGTCGTTCAGGCGCAAGTGAACGGCGAAAGCGCGAATGCTTCCGTCTATTCTTCAGGAAGCGGAATGAACCGCGTCATAAAGAATTCGGAGAACATTCCCGAAATTTCCGTGGAAAAATTCCTCAAGAACATTTGGCGCAATACTGGAATCTACAAAATCATTCACACCGAAAGCGCGGAAGAATTGGCGGCGGAAAGAGCTGAAAAGGCGGCCGAAGAAGCGGCGATGAAAAAAGATCCTTTTGCCGACATAATCGTTCCCGGCTGGCAGAAACTTCTTATGATCGCCATTGGATTTCTCATCGTCTATCTCGGGGCGGGGCGAGGATTCGAGCCGCTTCTTTTGATTCCGATTGGATTTGGCACGATTTTGGTGAACATTCCCGGCGCGGGAATGGGCGACGCTCCTCACGGAATGCTTCATATAATTTATAGCGCGGGCGTTGGCAACGAATTTTTCCCGATGCTGATTTTTATGGGAATCGGCGCGATGACGGATTTCGGTCCGCTGATCGCAAATCCGAAAATGGCGTTGCTCGGAGGAGCCGCGCAGTTCGGAGTGTTCTTCACGCTTTTCGGCGTGGCGTTGATGAATCTGATTCCAGGAATCAACGTTGACTACAATATGATGGAAGCGAGCGCAATCGCGATTATAGGCGGCGCGGACGGCCCGACTTCGATTTACGTTTCAGGAAAACTCGCCTCGCACATGATGGCAGTCATCGCGGTGGCGGCGTATTCATACATGGCTCTCGTTCCGATGATTCAGCCTCCGATTATGAAATTGCTCACCACGGAAAAAGAACGAAAAATCAAAATGGAGCAGCAACGCCCTGTGAGCAAGACCGAAAAAGTTTTGTTTCCGATGCTGCTTTTGTTCCTCACGATTTTGCTTTTGCCGCCAGCCGCTCCGCTCATCGGAATGCTGGCGTTCGGAAATTTCGTAAAGCAATGCGGCGTGGTCGAGCGGCTTTCAAAGACGATGGAAAACGAACTGATGAACATCGTTTCGATTTTGCTTTCGCTCGGAGTGGGAAGCCAAATGACTCCCGAAAAAATCATAAATGGAAAGTCGATCGGAATCATAATCCTCGGACTTGTCGCGTTCTGCGTGGCGACTGCGGGCGGACTTTTGATGGCGAAATTCATGAACCTTTTCCTCAAGAAAAAAATCAATCCGCTCATCGGCTCTGCCGGCGTGAGCGCAGTGCCAATGGCGGCCCGCGTTTCGAACAAAGTCGGGCTTGAATACGATCCTTCGAATTTCATTCTGATGCACGCGATGGGACCGAATGTCTCGGGCGTAATCGGAACGGCAATCGCGGCGGGCGTGTTCATCGCGACTTATGGACATTGAGGATAGAGAACCCCTTTCTCTTTATAAGCGGGGTCTTGGGGCGTGTCTCCAAGACCTTTTTTTCTTGAAAATAAATGAGATTTGTTTTACAATGTTCTTATGAACGAAAACGATTACCGTCTTAAGGCGTATGCGAACGCGAAAAAATCCGCTGACACGCCGCAAGATTCCCAAGGCGAAGTTTTTTTCACGCCGTTTAATTTGGCGAAAAACAATTTCAATCAAAATCCTTCGCAAGGCGCGTCGCAAAATCCTTCGCGAAAAAATCCGCCGCGCGAAAACGAAAAAAAATCTTTTGAAAAATCCCGCGCGGAAAAAAATCCTGTCGCTGGCGCACGAAGTTTCTTTGAAGAAAATGCGCAAGATTCTTTCATAAAAATTCCTTCGCAAGAAGGCATGGATGAAAAGCTTGATTCCGCCGTTACCGCGATAAAAAATGGCGGACTTTTGAAAGTCGGGCGCGATGCTTCGGACGAAAAGGACAGCGTTCACAGGCGCGTCGCGAAATTCCTTTTGCTCATCGGCACGGACGAAGCGGCCGAAGTTTTGAAATTCCTTCCGCAGGACGACATCGAAAAAATAATCCCGCAGCTTGCGACGATTCGCTCTGTCTCAAGCGACGAAGCCGAAGAAATCCTTGCCGAGTTCCATTCGCTCACGGAAAAAAAAGTCGAAGCCGTGGGCGAGGACGCCGCGCTTGACATTTTGGAAAAGGCGTTCGGCGCGGGCAAGGCGCAGGAATTGTTTGAGCGCGTCGAAAAAAAAATCGAAGTCGAGCATCCGTTTACCTGCCTCAAGGAAAAATCGCCCGAGGACGTGCTTTCGATTTTGAAAGGCGAAAGCACGCAAGTCGTTTCGATTGTGCTCAGCCATCTTGAGCCGAAAAAGGCCGCCGCCATAATCAACCTGATGGATTCGGAGCAAAAAAAGGAAATCGTCTTGCGCCTTGCGAAAATGCAGAAAATCTCGCCCGAAGTGATTTCCGCGATTGACAATACAATTCGAAAAAAAGTTTCCGCCCGTCCTGCCGACGATTCTCTTGCGATCGACGGAAAGGGCGCGCTCGTCCAAATTTTAAAGCGGATGGATTTGGGCGCGGAAAAGGAAATCCTCGACGACCTCGAACGTTTCGACCCCGCGCTCAAGGCGGACTTGCAGAAAAGCCTTTTCACTGCGGACGATGTGGCGAATTGCGACGACCGTTTTTTGCAGGAAAGGCTGCGCGGAATGAGCGACAAGCAAATCGCTTTTTTGATCGCGGACAAAAACGATGCGTTCCGAAAAAAAATTTTCGCGAACGTTTCCGTGGGGCGCGGCGACAGAATTTTGGAAGAAGAAAGCGCGTCAAAGCCGATGATAAGGCGCGATGTCGAGGCGATTACGAAAACTTTTTTGGAAACGCTTCGCGCAGCCTGGCAGAACGGAACTCTGCGCGTGCTCGGCCGCGACGAGGAATATGTTTGAGCGATTTTCGATTATGTGCGGTCATATTCGACAAGGTCGCTTGCGCTGTCTGCTCTGCGACCGTTCGCTCCGCACACCGAGCGTGTCGAGGTGGGCGGAGTTAGTTAATAATTAACAATGAATAGGGAATAGTTGGGGGCGGTTTGTTTCATTGACAAACGCAGGGAATTCCTATAGAATGTTGTTATCTGAAATAAGGAAAAATAATTTTGCCTAGACAGCTCTGCAAAACTCACTTCTCAAACACGCGCTTCGCGACGCTTTGCATTAGCATGAAACCTCCCATACGTACGGGGGGGGGTACAGCGACCTAGTTTTTTTGTCGCATCCCTTTCAGGGCTGCTTACCGAGTTTTCGACTTTCAAAAGTATTTTCGAAGCCTCACTCGCGCCGTTCGCTTACGCTCACTACCGAGTTTTTGCTTGCTCGCGCCTCTCGCATTTTTGCCGCTTTGCGGCAAAAAGCACAAAACTCGCAGCGTTTTCGACCCTCAAAAATACTTTTATTGCTTTCCCGGAACATTTTCGACCCTCAAAAGAACTTTTGCGCTTCACCCGGCGCGGTTTCGGCGTTCAAAAGTGCTTTCGCGGCTTCCCCAATGCGTTTTCGCGCTTCAAAAATACTTTCGTTGCTTTCCCGGCGCGTTTTCATGCTTCAAAAGTATTTTCGAAGCTGTCTTTGCGTGTTTTTGGGCTTCAAAAGTACTTTTGCGGGTCACTTCGGCTTGTTTTCTGCTTTCAAAAGTATTTTTTCATTCGGTTCAGACAAAAATCAATACATTAAGGAGTTTTTATGGCAAAAGTAACGAAAGTTATCAACAACGTGCGCGTGACGGAGCTTGACGCTCTCTCGGACGCGATGGAGCGCGAGTACGCCTCGGCGTGCGCGGGCGGCGAGACGGTGGTGGCGAAAGACGCGGTGCTCAAGGGGCAGTTCGCGCAGCTCGCGGACCTGAGCGCGCGGAACACCACGGCGATCAAGCAGGACGCGGTGGTGTCCACGTTGGACGAGGCGGACGGCAAGCGCGACGCTGTGACGCGCGACCTGTTCACGCTCGCGGGCGGCTACACGGCAAGCCCCTTTGCGGAAGTGAAGTCCGCGGCGCAGGACGTATGCGCGGTGCTCGAAAAGTACGGGCGCGGCATGACAGCAAAGAACTACGCCGACCAGACCGCGCTCACGGAGTCTTTGCTTGAGGACTTGGGCGCGGAGAAAGTCGCGGCGCAGATCAAGGTGCTTTCGGGCGTGGCGGAACTTGTGGCGCAGTTGCGCGAGGCGCAGGACGGATTCGCGAAGGTGCACGACGGCTACATCAGGGCGAAGGCGGGCAAGGGCGAAAGCGCGTCGTCGCTCAAAAAACCGCTCGTGTCGCTCATCAATGACGGCATCGTGCCATACCTTAACATCGTGGCGGCGATGAACGGCTACGCGGACTTCGTTGCGGCGGTCGCTGGGAACATCAAAAAGACCAACGACACCGTATCGCGACGCACGGCGACAGGGAAAAAGGAGGATGCATGAAAAAGAAATGTTTTGTCGCGCTTGCGGCAATGATAATGTGTGCGGCTACGTTTGCAGACAAGAAGTCGGACGCACTCTTTGAGGCGGTGAAAAACAACAATGTGGCTAAAGTGCAGCGGCTCGCAAAAAAGGCGGATGTAAACGCGAAAAACCGTGCACTCATGCTCGCGGCAGAAAAGAATGCGGCAGACGCTGCAAAGGTACTCATAGAGACTGGCGCGGACGTGAACGCAAAGGACAATGATAGTTGGTCTGCGCTCATATATGCGGCAGAAAATAACGCGACAGACGTTGCGAAAGTGCTCATAGATGCAGGCGCGGACGTGAA
>CAMWIU010000075.1 GCA_947174385.1 uncultured Treponema sp. | reverse complement strand
ATGAAGCTATTACTAATAATATTAAAATTAAAATAGATAATGTTGAAAAAGACTCATATAAACTTATAGGTGCTATTTCAAGAGGCTATACTACAAAACTTCAATGTCAAATTACTTCAATAGAAGATCCAAATAGTAATAGATATGTAATAGATGATAGTAATATTTATATAGATATAGATAATTTTAAAATTGATAATACTAATAATATATTATTTCATATAAAATTAAATGATAATAAACAATTTAATTGCTTTTATACTGATGCAGATGGTAATATTACTACGCCTGTAAAAACAGTATCTGAAAATTTGTCTCTAAAGACAAATTTTCAGATACTAAAAGGCGATTATGATTTTTCTTGTAGTCTTGATATTTTCAACATAAATGACAATGTAAAAACATATCTTATATACAATAGCGGTAATGAAGAAATAACTACTACACCATATACAAACACAAGCAAATTTGGACTTTATTATTTGACTTATCAAAGTGACGAGCCTGTTTGGTCAATAAAAAACTTTAAAGATTTTACGAAATGTAATATAATAACAGACATTAAAGCCGCGCTTCAAAATCTTCAAGAAAATGGTACTACTCTTAATAATATTATCTTAGATAATAAATATGATGATGAATATTGTGCTATAGGTCTTAATAGTGAAAATCCTTATTATAAAATACCTATAGAGTCTGACTTGATGTTTGAGGCTCTAGAAAAAGAATCTATTGGTACTGTTAGTATTGAAAAAATATTTGCGCGAGTTTCTCGCAATTTTTCTTCTTGCCTTTTTTTTCGCATTTCATTATATTTTAAAAATAACAAAGACTCAAAATTAAAAATGGCGCATCGTTTTTGCGCTGTCTTTAAATCTTAAATTTAAGATTTAATCTTTATGTGAAAATTTAAGGAGGAAAAATGGCGACATATCAATTTCAAACGGAAGTGAATCAACTTTTAAAATTGATAATTCATTCGATGTATTCCAACAAGGATATTTTCTTGCGCGAAATTGTATCCAACGCGAGCGACGCTTTGGACAAGCTCAAATATCTTACTGTGAGCGACGATGTTTACAAGGAAATAAAATTCGAGCCGCGAATTGACATCACGTTCGACGAAAAAGCCGCCGTGCTCGCGGTGCAAGATTCGGGAATCGGAATGAACGCCGACGATCTCACGAACAATTTGGGAACAATCGCGCGAAGCGGAACGAAGGCTTTCATTGAAAAGCTGGACGCGGAAAAGGCTTCAGGCGATTCCAATTTGATTGGACAATTCGGCGTGGGATTTTACAGCGCGTTCATGGCCGCCAAAAAAATCGACGTTTACACGCGACGCGCAGGCGATGCCGAAAAGAAAATTTTTCATTGGTCGAGCGACGGAACAAATTCTTATCAAATCGAAGAAATCGCAGCCGAAAGCGAAATCGCCAAAAAGTACGGATTTGACAATTTGGATTTGACAGGCTCGGTGGTGGAAATGTCGCTCAATGACGAAAGCAAGGAATATGCCAGCCGCTGGAAAATCGAAGAATTGGTAAAGCGTTACAGCGACCACATCGCGTTCCCGATTTATCTTCATTACGAGCAAAACAAATACGACGACAAGGGCAACGTGACTTCCACCGAAAAAAAAGTTGACCAAGTGAATTCGGCTTCCGCGCTTTGGAAGCGTTCCAAGTCCGAATTGAAAGAAGAAGATTACAATGAATTCTACAAGACGTTCGGGCACGACGGCCAAAATCCGCTCCACTACGTTCACACGCACGCGGAAGGCACACAGGAATATACGACGCTGTTTTTCATTCCGCAGAACGCGCCGTTCGATATGTATCAGGCGGATTACAAAAGCGGCGTGAAACTTTATGTCAAGCGCGTTTTCATCACGGACGACGACCGCGAACTTTTGCCTGCATATTTGCGTTTTGTGCGAGGAATCATCGACAGCGAAGATTTGCCTTTGAACGTGAGCCGCGAAATTTTGCAGCAAAATCGAATTCTTGAAACGATTCGAACTGCGTCCGTAAAAAAATTGCTCGGCGAATTCAAGAAAATGGGTGAGGCCGCCGACAAAGCGCGCAAGGCGGAAAATCCTTCCGACGAAGAAAAAAAGGCGATCGAAAAATGGAACACGTTCGTCAAAAATTATAATCGCCCGATGAAAGAAGGCTTGTACGGCGACTACGCCAACCGCGACGAAATTGCGGAAATTGTTCGCTTCAAAAGCACGGACTCAAGCGGCACTGGCGCGGAAAATTGGACGAGCTTTGCCGATTATGTTCAGCGAATGAAAAGCGAACAAAAGGCGATTTATTACATCACGGGCGGCGACGAAGACAATTTGCGAAAATCGCCTTTGCTTGAAGCGTACACGAAAAAAGGCTTCGAAGTTTTGATTCTCGACGGCGACATCGATGAAATCGTTTTCCCCGGCTACGGCAAATACAAGGATTTCGAACTCAAAGCTGTGAATCGCGCGGGCAGCGACGAGGAACTCGGCGTGGACAAAAAAGAAGCCGAGAAGAAAGAAAAGGAATTCAAATCCGTCGTGGAAAAAATCAAAAAGGCTTTGGGCGAGCGCGTCAAAGACGTGAAGCTTTCCAATCGCCTCACCGACAGCCCTTCTTGCATCGTCATCGATGAAAACGATCCGAGCCTGCAAATGGAACGAATGATGAAGGCGATGGGACAAGGCGGATTCAGCGAAGTGAAGCCGATTTTGGAAGTGAACGGCGACCACGCGATTTTGCAAAAACTCAAAGCAAGCGACAACGAAGAATTCATCGCGGACGTTTCCACGGTTTTGCTCGACCAGGCTTTGTTGCTTGGCGGAAGCGAAATCAAAGATCCCGCCGACTTCGTGAAAAAATTGAACAAATTGATTTCATAGAATTGAAATTGAATTGATTGGCGAAAAATCGCCGAAGAAATGACGAGCCGCGCTTTGCGCGGCTCGTCATTTTAAAAAACTTGCGTTGAATTAACTTAAATCGAACTAAATTAAAGCGACTCGGAAATCTTCAAAAGTTCCTGGCGCGTTCTTCTTGCAACGGACGTTCCTTTTTTTCTGTAAACGTCCGCGATGTCTTTGAAATAAGATTTGATGCGCGGCTTTGTGCTTTCTTTGGTTGTGTTTGCTTCAAAATCAGGAATTACCAATTGCATTCCTGGCTCAATCAAATCGGGATCCAAAACAACGTCTTTCGAAGCAAGCATAATCAACGGAAAGTAGTAGGGCTTGTCCGCGCCATAAAAATTTCGCGCGATGTCGGATAGCGTGTCGCCTTCCTTTACAATGTAGTTCGCCGCTCCGTCCGTAATCAGCGCGTCCGTGTATGCGTTGTAAACCGTGCTGAACGCATTGTCCACTGCCTGCTGAGATGAGGCGCACGAAAACAAAGCGAATGCCAATGCCGCCGCGAAAACCAAACTCGCAATCTTTTTCATAAAATTCTCCTTGAAAATCGTTTCTTGATTTTTGATTATATTGGAATCTAATTTTTTTTGCAATACGTTTCAAGCGATGTACGCATTTCTTCCGTCAAATGTTTTGCGGCGAGCGTTTCGCTCAAGTTTGAAAATTTTTCGGTTTGAATTTTTTCCAAAACCGTAAAATAATATTTATATCGTTCAAGCGGATTTGCTTTCCACATCGGCTCGCCTTTTCCCAAGCCGTATTTTCGATTGCCGCCGATGAAAATCGGCTGAACCGCAGCGTTGGCAGCGAGCGCGATTCGTGCCGCGCCCTTTTTGAATTGGTTCATTCCTTGCGCAGGCGAGCGAGTTCCTTCCGGGAAAATTATCAAATTGCCTCCGGCTTTCAACGCTTCCACGCATTCGTCTTCCATTATTTTAAAATCGACGTTGTTCGAAATGTAAAGTGCCTTGACGATTCCTGCCACCCAACTTTTTTGGAGCGCGGCTTTGACGATGCAGTCGGTGTCGCGCACGAAAGCCAAAATGTAAATCACGTCCAAAATTGAAGGATGATTCGCGATGATGACAGTGCCTTTCAGATTTCGCAGGGTTTGTAAATCTTCTTTGCTGATTTTGAATTCGCAAATTCTAATCCACGACATTAAATGAATGTAGAATTCCAAAACGCATGAAATGAAATGGTGGCCGCCTTTTCGGAATTTTTTGTTATTGCGAATCACGAGCCGCATAATCGGAAAAACTACAATCACGATGAGAAGCGTCCCAATTCCAAAAAACGCCACTACAAAAAGTTTTCTGAATACGCGCCAAAAATACAACGGATAATTTTTTATCCGAGGCAAATCGTCGCTTGGATTTTGAGAAGCGTTTTTTTCAGTTTGTTCTTTTTCCATAATAATTCAAAAATTCTTGCGGACTTTTCGGCAAATCCTCCAAGTTAAATTGTACACCAAGATTTGAGTTTTGTGAAGATGTGGAAAGCAATGCGGCGAACGCGAGCGGCGAATTTTTTTCGCAGAAAATTTCTTCGTAAAATTCCGGCACGAATTCTTCGGCGTAAACAAATGCGATTTGCTTTTCGCGCCCGCAAAGAATTGGAGATGCGGCCGCCAAAATTGCATCCGAAAAATTTCCCTGCGAAGGATAGACTGCGGTGTAGCCGCCGCGAAGATTCTCGGAAATTGTCGCAAGCGCAATCGGCGCGTTGAAAGTGGAAAGCGAAAAACTTGCTGGAAGAATTTCAGCGTCTTGAATGAGCGTTTTGTTGATTTTGAATTCGCGTGCGATTTCGCCGCGTTTCGAAGAAAAAACAATTTTTATTTTGCGGTCGATTCCGGCTTCGAAAAAATCATGCACGACTTGGATTGTCATTTTGCTCAACTGGCTCAACCTGCGCCGAAAAATCGCGTCGGTGAATTCCAGTTTTGGCGCGGCGGACAAATCTTCTTTCGGCGGAATCCAAGAGCAAATATTTGAAACAAAAATTTTTTGCATACCCTCTCCAACGCACACATTCAATTTTCAATGTTTTCAGAAATTTCAATTTTCGAAAATATTGAAAACGCGATTTTAGTCACGAATTCCTTCGCCGCCTATTTTTTCTTGAAAACCAAAAGCGAATAAAAATTCGAGCCTAAATTGTGGTGCGCGGTTTTCAGCTCAAATCCGCCGGCGGAAATCGCTTCAACAAGCTCGCCGTAACGATACATTTTGCTGTTGCCATTCGCCATGCAAGTGAAATAAAGCGAAGTCGCTTGAAGCGCGTAAGATTCCGCTTCGAATTTTTGTTTGTCCCAAAGCGGCTCCAAAACGTAAACCAAAGTTTTTTCTGTCGCCACCGAATGAATTTTTTTCAAAATTTTCGTGATTTGATGAAGCGAAAAACAATCCAAAAATTGGCTCATCCAAACTGCGTCGGGCGCGGCGGGAAGTTCGGTGCTTTCGTCCAAAATGTTTCCGCTGTAAAAATCGATTCTGTCGGAAAATCCTGCGGCTTCGGCATTTTTTTTCGCCACCGTAGTTTGTCCCGGCAAATCGATTATCGTGACATTGACATCCGCGTCGAACTTGCAGCTTGCTATCGCCCATTTCGCCGTGTTTCCGCCGATGTCGAAAAGTCGCTTTGGCTTTTCGGCGTAGACAATCGGCAAAGCTTGCGGAAAAGCGATGTCGGAATAAAAATGGTCGAAATCAAACCAAGATTTTTTTTCGCGCTCGGGAAGCGAAGAAAGCGCCTCGTATATCGTCGTCCAATTTTCGCCGAAAACTTTCAAGCCTTCGGGCTTTTGGTTTTTCACAGAATCCGCCAAATCGAACGCGCCTTTGTAGCAAATGTCGTTGGTAAAATTGAAATTGACTTTTGTCAAATTGTCTTCCAGCAAAAAAAATCCGATTTTTCCCAAAAAAAATCGCTCTTCGTCCTGCACGGTTTTCAGTTTGAGAACGTTCATTCCCACAGCCATTTCGCAGAGAACTTTTATTCCGTAATCCGAAATTCCGGTTGCGAGCGAAAGTTCATTCGCAGAAATTCCATCGTCGCCCGAATCGCTGATTTTTTTCATCACGCCCAATTCGAGCAACGCGCGAATTGCCTGAAAAGTGAGCGGCGCGAACGCGATTTTTTGCGCTTCGAATTTCGCGTCAATTGCGGAAATTTTGTCTTCGGAAAATTTTTCCATGCTGAACAAAGAATTTTTCTTCATAGAAATATTTTATCAGAAAAAATTGTTCGTGGCAAGATGAAAATTTGCACGAGAATTTCCGAGCCATTTTTGCAAAAATGTGTAAATTCTTGCAAAATTTAACGCAAAAACGTGTAAAAAAATCAAAAAAATGGTGCAAAAATGTGTAAAACATGATAAAATAATGCGTGTTTAAAGTTTGCGTCAAAATAGTGCCGCAAACTTTAAATTCGAGTTTTCTTCGAAAACTCGCTTATTTATTGTCATTTCTCACTTTGTTGCGAAATGACTTTTTCAACAGTTCGAAAGTTGAGACTTTCTTCACTGTTGAAAATCAAGGTGCGAATATGTATCGAAAAGCATTGAAAAAACTGGCGGATTGGAAAATTTCTCCTCGCAGAAAACCTCTTGTTTTGAAAGGCGCGAGGCAAGTCGGAAAAACTTGGCTTATGAAAGAATTCGGCAAAAGGTTTTATAAAAAAACTTTTTATTTTTCATTTGACAAAGAAGAAGGACTTGGAGAAATTTTCAAAGCAAATAAAAATCCTCGCAGAATTATCGAACTTCTCGGCGTTATTCGGAATGACAGAATTCTTGCCGGAGCGCATCTTATCATTTTTGACGAAGTGCAGGAATGTCCGGACGCGCTTAATTCTCTTAAATATTTCAATGAAGAAGCGAACGAATATCATATAGTCGCGGCGGGAAGCCTTTTGGGAACTTTGTTGGCTGAGCCGAAAAATTATCCTGTGGGAAAAGTAAATCTGATGGACATTTTTCCTATGGATTTTGACGAATTTCTGAATGCCGCGTTGCCGGATTTGTATAAATATGTAGAAGAAACAAAACCTGAAGAAATAATTAAAATTCAACATGAAAAACTTTTGGAACAATACAGAAATTATTTGATAGTAGGCGGAATGCCGGATTGCGTTTATTCTTGGACAACGGATAAAAATGCGGGACTTGTGCTTCAAATTCAAAAAGAACTTTTGGAACTTTATGAAAACGACATTTCAAAATACAACGGAAAAGTCAACGCGGGCAGAATTCTTCTTGTGATGCGAAGCGTTGTGAATCAGCTTGCGAAGGAAAATGAAAAATTTGTTTATGGTTGCGTGAAGCAAGGCGCGCGCGCAAGGGAATTTGAAGAAGCGATTGAATGGCTTGTAAGCGCGGGGCTTCTAATTCGGATTTATGACGTGACAAAGCCGGAACATCCTTTGAAAGTTTTTGAAGATTTTTCAAGTTTCAAACTTTTTTATTTTGACGTGGGGCTTGCAAAATGCGCCGCGCAAGTCAGCAACGAAGCCGTAATTTTAAATAAGGATTTTCAGTTCAAAGGTCCGCTTACGGAAAATTATTGCGTTCAGCAGCTTCGCGGAATTTTCGATTCTTTGCCGCATTATTATTCTCCGGCAAGAAATTACGAAGTTGATTTTCTTTTGCAAAAAGGAATGCAGATAATTCCCGTTGAATGCAAGGCGGGCGAAAACGTAATTTCTGCCAGTTTTAAACGATACAGAAAAGAAAACGCGCCGCCGCTCGCAATCCGTTTTTCCGCACTTCCGTACAAAGAACAGGAAAATATGGTGAACGTTCCGCTTTATCTTGCAGGCAGAATTGACAAATATTTTTGAACTTGTGCGATAAAATCGGAACGTGCGAAACGGAAATCCGCGCGAGGAATTTCGCTTCCGCTGGAGCTAGCTTCTGCACCGTTTCGCTTCCGTAAGGGGCTTCTAGAAAAACAAAAAAAGCACTTGCATTTTTTCGAAGTATGGATTATACTGAAAAAGTTATTTCTATGAATGAATTAAAACAACAGATTAAAGAATTGATTGTTTCCGCTCTTGAACTTGAGGATGTCGCGCCCGAGGACATTCAGGACGACGCGCCTTTGTTCGGAACGGGCTTGGGTTTGGATTCTATTGACGCGCTAGAATTGGGCGTCGCGCTCAAAAAGAAATTCGACGTGAAACTTTCGGCGGAAAGTGAAGACAGCAAAAAGCATTTTGCTTCGGTGAATTCCTTGGCGGAATTTATCCAGTCCGAAAAGTCAAAATAAAAAATTTTTTAAGGAAGGGAAAAAATGACAAAAGAAGAAATTTTCGCTAAAATCCAGGACATTCTCGAAAGCGATTTTGAGGTGGAAAAAAGCAGCGTCGCCATGGATTCAAAACTTTTCGAGGATTTGGATTTGGACTCAATCGACGCGGTTGATTTGGTCGTGAAGATGAAGCAGTTCATTCCCGGAAAAATCGATCCCGAAATGTTCAAAAGCGCGAAGACTGTCGAAAACGTCGTGGACATTCTTTTGCCGCTTGCGCAAAAATAAAGGCGTGTTTGAAATCGGCGAAAAATAAAGCGCAAGTTTTTCGCTTGCGTCGAAATTTTTTGTCTTTATGCGAATTTTTTGCTTCGTTTTTTTGTAAAAAATTCGCGTGCCGATTTCAAACTTGAGTTTTTTCGTGGCAAAAAAATTTTTCAAAATATTTTTTTCCGCATTGACCATTTTATATCCCGTGCTGATTTTTTTGCTTTTGGTCGTCTACAAATTTCCAGTGCGGGTGATTTCTTTGTGCGTAATCGCGCTCGCATTGATTTTTTTTGTTTCGTCCACAGGAAATTCTTCGAAAGAAAATTTTGCGGACGCGCGCAAAAATTCCCAAAAAAATTCTGCCGATGAAAACGGCAAAAATTCTGCGGAAGAACGAAAAAAAAATCCGCGAAATTTTTTCGGCAGAATTCGATTCAATTTTAAAAATCTGCTTTCTTCGTTTTTTTTTCTCACCGCAGGAATTTTATGCTTTGTCGCAAATTCAAGTTTGTTTTTGAAACTTTATCCTGTCGCAGTGTGCGCGACGTTTTTGTTTTTTTTCGCGACGAGCTTGGTTTCGCCGCCGCCGATTGTTTTCCGCTTCGCGACAATGCAAGACAAATCGATTTTGAAAAGTCCGTACAAAACGCGCGTGGAAAATTATTGCAAAAAAGTCACGATTATTTGGTGCGCGTTTTTCGTGCTGAACATTGCGGCGGCAATTTACACGGCTTTTTTTTGCTCGGAAAAAATTTGGTCAATTTATAACGGCGGAATTTCCTATTTGATAATGGGAATGATTTTCGCAATTGAATTTTTTGTAAGGATGAAGGTGAACAAAAAAATGCAAAATTATTTTTCGATTTGTGATTTCAAGGCGGAAAGTCGCGCGGACGATTTTGTGATGTGCTTCGAAGGCGTTTGGTCGGACGGCGTTTACAAAACTTGGAAGGATTTTTTGCGCGACACGGCGAAAATGCGCGCGTTTATTCAAAGCAAAAATTGCGGCGAATGGATTTTGCATTGCAACGACTATTGGTATTTTTTGGTGACGTTCGTCGCGCTGCTTCAATGCAAAAAACAAGTCATGCTCACGGCGAACATTTCGAGCGAATTCATAAAAGAAATGAAACAGCCCGGCCAGGAATTTTTGAGCGACGCAGCGGCGGCGATTGATTCTTTGGGCGCGTTCAGCATCGCTTCAATTATAGAAAATTCCGCGTTGCCGCCGGAAAGCGAAATTCGTTCCGCGCCGAAAATCGTTTCGGAAGAAACTCGAATTCACATGTTCACTTCGGGAAGCACGGGCAAGCCGAAAGATGTCGTGCAGCGAATGAAAGAATTCGAGCAGGACAACGCTTTTATTTTTTCGAAATGGGGCGATGAATTTTTGCGAAGAAAACTTTTGGCCACTGTGAGCCAGCATCACATTTACGGATTTTTGTTCACGATTTCGCTTCCGTTTGCAGCAGGCGTTCCGTTCCGTCGCACGCGAATTGAATTTCCTTCCGAGTTCGAAAAATTTTCCGACGAAAAATATATGATTATTGCCGTGCCCGCTTTTTTGAAACGCACGAACGATGCGCAAGGAGAAAATCCGCTTCCGCTGAAAGAGCCGTTCATTTTTACGAGCGGCGGAGTTTTGCTGCCGGAAGTGGCAAAGCGCACGAACGAGATTTTCGGATTTTGGCCGGTTGAAGTTTACGGCAGCACGGAAACGAGCGGCATCGCGTGGCGGCAAAGCAAAAACGGTTTGGAATGGACTCCGTTCGACAACGCTGAAATTTGGCAGAACGATTCGCATTGCCTCGTGATAAAATCGCCGTACATAAAAAATCCCGAAGGTTTTGAAACCGCCGACTTGGTGGAAATTTTGCCCGACGGAAAATTCATTTTAAAAGGCCGCGCCGATTCAATCGTGAAAATCGAAGAAAAGCGCGTTTCGCTTGCGGAAGTGGAAAATCGAATTTTGCAAAGCGGCTTCGTGCAAGATGTTTGCGTCGTTGCGATGAGCGACCGCCGCCAATATTTGGCCGCAGCCGTGGCGTTCAACGAGGCGGGCAAGCAAAAATTTTGCGAGCAAAAGAAATTCGATGTGAATATGTTTTTTCACGATTATCTGATGCAATTTTTCGAGAACGTCGTGATTCCGAAAAAATGGCGATTCGTGGAAAAGCTTCCATGCGATTTGCAAGGCAAGCATAAAAAGCAGGAAATTCAGGCTTTGTTTGCAAAGGCTGAATGATTTTTGCGCACGTTAAAATTGTTTGCGCATTTTTATTTTGACTCCCTAGCAACGCCGCGCCGCGACCTGTCGTCAATATGCGATAAGGTGTACACTTGATGTTTTCATTCTAGCCCTACAATGCCTGTATTCAATTTAGAACTCGCTGCCGTCACCGCGTCACTGGCAGTCGTAGTCGATTCCCCGCGTTCTTTTTCTCCTGAAAGAAAAACATCTTAGATTCAGTTTTATCTGAAGGGTACGCAAAATCTATGAGTCACCGTAAAGTCGCTAGTATTGAAACAGGTGGCTAACCAACACTGCCAAAAATTTGCAGTTCATTTTGGGTGTACACTTTTTCGCTTGTTGTTAATAAACGCCGCGCCGCGACCTTTACAAATATTGAAAAATCTGTTAAAATATTCTTCTATGTATTTGACCAAGCATGGCATTGCGCCGGAAACGATAATCGAAAAAAACGCCGACTCAGTTTTGCTGGAATTTTCCGTGCCGGAGGCTTGCGATTTTTTTGAAGGGCATTTTCCAGAAATTAAATTGCTTCCGGCCGTGGCGCAAATTGATTTGATGGCGCATTTCTCGAAAAAATATTTTGGCGTTCCGATCGGTTTTTCCGGAACGAAGCGCACGAAATTCGGCGCGCCGATTTTTCCGAATGCCACTGTCCGCATGAACATAAAATTCAATTCCGAAAAAAATTCTGTCACATATAAATTGAGCGACACGAGCGGCGAAAAAATTTATTCGACAGGCACTTTCGCACTTATTGGAAAATACGATAAATAAATTGGGGGGGGGTATGAATGCGTGTCTA
>CAMWIU010000074.1 GCA_947174385.1 uncultured Treponema sp. | reverse complement strand
TTCATTTTGTTGCCCGTCGCGATGCCGAAAAAGTCCGCCGCCTCGATGTGGGGAACGTCGGCAATGCTCAAGCAGAACGCCCCCGTGCGCTTGATGTTCTCCGCAGTCTTGTGGTCCTCGTCGATGTTCAGCGCGACCATGTTTTCCGCGCACACGCCGCCCCACGCCATGTTCATCACGTCAATGCTGCCGTCCTCGTTGTAGGTCGCAATCATCAGCACCGGCATCGGGAACGTGTACGGTTTTACACCCAAATCTTTCAGCATAGTTTTCTCCTTAAAAATGAAATTGTTGCGCCGTTTGTTTGGCGTCGTTATCTTACTTGGACTCTTTTCAATGAAATCCAATAAAAATCATGAACACCATATATTTTTCAGGAAGTGTCATTAAACATTCCTATCTTGGTAACTTATACTTGATTTTCAAAGTATGGCTTTGCCATGATTTTGTATGATAAAGAACCTCATCTGTCTCTGCCCTAAAATTGTCTTTCATTATCTTGCAACACATTGGAATACAATCTCTATATTCAGGTTTTACTTCCATTTGGTCAAAAAAATATTTTGACACAAGTGTTATTTCAGTTTTGCCTTCGGCAGTTGCTTTATCAAATATTTTCTTTAATTCGGCTTCAACTTGTTCAAACGTCACGCAAAATGCCGGCTCAACGCAATTGCGGAACACGGCGCAATGCGTCGAGCGCGGCCACGTTTTTTCGTCAATCTCCCGATACTGGTTTGCCATGTGCGTCTCCTAAAGGTAAAACACTTTCTGCAAGTATACTCGTTTTTCTTGCAAAAGGCAACGGGAAGGAAGTTTTGACCGTGCGACCGCGGATACGTTTTTGTGCAAGGCAGTTGACATATATAATAACATCGCTTATAATAAGTGTACTTATTATTTCGGAGGGAAAAGTATGTTCGTGTATGAACATTCGGTTTCGGGAAAGACGACCGTCCGGCGGATTTGGAGCATGTATGCCGATGCGGACAAATGGCGGCTGTGGGACGCGGGCATTGATTCGGCGGAACTGCCCGGCGGTCTTGCCGAGGGCGCGTCGGGCGTTATGCACATGAAGGACGGCGCGGCACTTCCCTTTACCGTCATCGAGTGCCGCGAGAACGAGGGCTTTTCGGCGCAGGCAAAATTGGGAGCGTTGCTCGTCACGCTCGGACACAGCATAAAGGCTGACGGCGACTTGGTGACGATCACGCACACGGTGACCGTGGAAGGTGGCTCGGACGCGCAGGCGGAAGGCGCGCTCAAAGCCATTTCGTCCGGTATTCCCGAAAGCATGCGGCGGCTTCTTGCCTTGTAGCCTATGCGTTTTTCAGCGATAAAAAATCATGCGGAAAGCACGGGGCTGCGCTTCTGGCAGGTTTCCCTGTTGTGGCAGCGGAACATCAAAAAAGCCTTGCAGCCGTTCGACATGACGCACACGCAGTTTGTCATTCTGTCGGTCATTGAAGAACTGTCGGAACAAGGAAAGGCCGTGATTCAAAAAAGCATTGCCGACTTTTCCATGATCGACGTGATGACCGTCTCGTCCGCCGTGCGGCTGCTCGAAAAAAAATCGCTCGTCTCCCGTGCCATAAGCGAATCCGACACGCGGGCGCATGCCATCGTCACGACCGGCAAGGGAAAAAAGCTGCTTGCAAAGGCAGTCAGGGCGGTTGACGACGTTGACCGTATGTTTTTCCGATCCGTCGGCGCGGGCAGCGCGTTGCACCAAGCCCTGTCCGACCTGCTGGCGCAAAATCTGGAGGAATGATGAAGTCGATTGAAATCATTGTGGCGCATGACTCCGACACGCTGGCGCGATGCCTGCGTATCCGCGAGGCGGTCTTTATCGTGGAAAAAGGCGTGCCGAAGGAAATCGAAACCGACAGCCTGGACTGTTTGGACGGCGCGTGCAGTCATGTGCTTGTCTGCTGTGACGGCGAAGATGTCGGGGCGTTGCGATGCGCGTACACGGCGGAAGGAATCGTCCGCATTCAGCGGTTTTGCGTCCTGCAAGCATATCGCGGAAGCGGCATCGGGAAACATGCTTTGGAGCAAGTCGAATCGCATTGCCGCCGCGGATGCCGTGCCGTCGAGCTTGACGCAAAACTTGCCGCGGCGGGCTTCTACGAAGCGTGCGGCTACAAAACGGTTTCCGCGCCTTTTGTCGAAGCGGGCGTACCGCATGTCAAAATGGCGAAGGACTTGTAGGCGCGGATTAAAAAACTGTTCCGCTTCACGAATTCTTAAAAAGATGCTAATCAAGCACCTATAAAATTTATTTTGCAGTTTGCAACGCAAACTTTGAAGACAAAACATTGCGCCGTTTGTGCGGCGATTCTTTTTTATTTCAACAAATCATTCTGCTTCAAGAAACCAATGAAAGCGTCTATGATTTCATCGTGCCTTGCGGTAATGTCCGTTTCCGTAAAATCATTCTTGTTTTTCGCAAAATTCTGAAGTTCTATGATTTGTGTCCCTTCCTTATTTTGACCTTTGGCATTTGTGAAACCTTTATAGTATTTCTTTTTGTCTTCAAACCTATAATCGGAAGCACGGATATTTATCCTTTTTTCAAGAATTGATTTGTTTCCCAAAGATTCTAGCAAATTTGTATTTGAAAGAGCATTTTCATGTTCTTGCCGTTTCCTTGCAAAGATATGTTCAATTTCAAACACTGATTCAAGAGAAAGCAAGGGTTGGTTTTTATCATTAAATGCCCACCATGTCAGCATTGACTTTGTAATCGGACGACCATTGCTAAAATAATAGTTGTTAAACATTGATTTGACCGTCGCTGCCTCAAATTTGAATTCAGCAAATTCAATATCCTTCCCTTCTACAAGATTGACCATTTCTGCATATACAGGAGTACGAAGCGCGTTTACGCCTGGATTTGTCACCGCATAAGTCCAAATGAAAGCCGTGATTTTCGTTAAGAATGCGCAGAATTTCGCATCGTTAAGTTTTCCGTCCGCATCTTTATTTTGCATGAAGTAAACTGAGGTGAAATAATTCCACATTCCGTTTGGCGCGTAATTCAACACATACAGGCGGCGGAGGACTTCATCACTGAATCTTTCCTTATCTTGATTTGAAACGTCATTCCAAAAATCTGCCAACGCTTCCAAATTTTCCAAAGTTTCATCTTTTTTCAGAAGCGCATAACTGTTTTTTTCATAAAACTTCCGCAAAGCCTCTGTCGTTGAAGATTTTATCTTCTGACAGGCACGTTCGTAGTACATATAACGGGTGAAAAGTTCATCCATCGGAGTTCCCGTTATCGGATGGAAGATTTTCGCCGATTGTTCTTCAATAGCTTTCCAACGCTTAATGAAATCGTCTTTCTCGCCTTTCTGTGTATAATACTTGTAGAACTGGGCTTTGAAAATATCCGCATCCGAAAGCGGCAGTCCCCTGTCGTTCAATGTCGAAAAAATCCTTAATGCCGTGTCTTGACTTTCCGCTTCAATGGGAAGGAGGATGCAGTTATTCAAAATGCGGGTCGGCAAGTAAGAAAAATAACTGGGGAATTTTTGAAGAAATTCGTTGATTTGCTTCTGGAAAAATCGATAGTTAATCGCATATTTGCTTTTCATATTTTCAGGAGCAGAACCACTTTTCAAGATGTTCAAGAATTCATCTTTGTCATTGTCGGTGGCAACCTCCGAATCGATCTTCAATTTTGACTTATCGGGAGTGCCAAATTCATCTGTTTTCCAAATGCACTTTTCAAGATTCTCGCGGGTTTTCTTTGAATTCTCATCCTGCATCATTCCAAACTTTTCATAGAATGCGCGGAGCAAGAGCATGAGCGTTGTCAAACGTTGCTGACCATCAATGACTTCCATTTTGTTTGAATCATTTTTGAAAGTGACAATCGGACCTAAAAAATATTCGTCACTATCGCTGTCAAATTTTGAATAATCATTGTCTGGGAATGCAAAATTGAAAATATCTTCCCACAATGTTTGGCATTCTGCGTCTTCCCAAGCATAAGGGCGCTGATAGTCAGGAATTAAAAAATCGGATTTTTTGTCGGCAAACAATCCGAATATTGTTTTTTGATCGATGTTCAGTTTGGACATCTAGAACTCCTTTTTTATTAGATTCTATTTTCTTGGATTTAAATAGTCAAGCGATTTTTTATCTCCGCAAGCCCAGCTACGCTGGGCTGTTTTTACTCCTCCGCCTTTTTTGCCGGGGCGATTTCGGCATAGCCGTTCCAGGCGAACAGCGGCTTCTCCTGCTCGTCGGCGTAGACCTGTTCGACGTTGCAGATGTACAGGTAATGGTCGCCCGTCTCTGTGAATTCTTTCAGCGTGCAGACGATGGCAAGCGCGCTGTGGAGCGGTACGCGGATTTCGCTTTCGGGAAGCGATTGCATCTCAATGCCGAATTTTTCGATTTTGTCGGTGTTTCTGCCCGTCGTGCTTCCGCAGCCTAGCACGGTCTCCGCGATTTTTTCGCCGGGTACGGTGAGGACGACTTTTTTGTTCTGCCGCACCATTTCGCCGCTGAACGACGTTTTCGCCATCGCGTAGGCAATCATATTCGGGTTGTAGGAAAGGTACGTCCACCATGAGACGGTCGCGAGGTTCGTGCCGCCGTCCGGCTTTTGCGTGCAGACAAGCGTTACAGGATTGGGCGAAGTGACGCGCGCCGCTTTGGGCAATGTGATTTTGTTCATGGAATTCTCCTAATAAAAAGTCAATTGCAATTTTTCAAAATTGTGATTGGCTTTTTTGCGCACATTCGCAACGCAGTGAGAATGTGCATTAAATATGCAAGTTTCCAACGGAAACTTGACATGATACAAAGTTGACGCTATTTCAGGCAACTTTGTATCATATCTCCTATAATTTGTATTTTATCGTTGACAATAATTATATGGCGGTATATAATCGCCGTCAAGTACGCACATTTTTGTTATGTACTTACAAAAAGTAAAGTACTTTTTAAAAGGGTGCGAATGATGAAAAAAACGACCGAACGCTGCATCGGCGACGAGAAACTTTGCGAGACGGGATTCAGCTACACGCTGTCGCTCATCAACGGCAAGTACAAAATGACCATTCTCTACGCGCTCATGGAATTCGGCGTCGTGCGGTTCAACGCGCTGCAACGCTACATCAAGGGCATCTCATTCAAGACGCTAAGCCTTTCGCTGAAAGAACTCGAAGCCGACAAATTGGTCATCCGCACGGAATACCCGCAGATTCCCCCGAAAGTGGAATACCGCCTTTCCGCGCGCGGCAAGTCACTCATGCCCATCCTCGATGCCATGTGCGCCTGGGGCGAGAAAAATCGGATGTGACGGGGACATCAAACAACACCACTTCGCTTGCATATTTTTCGCAAAAACTGTCAACCGTCCCGCGATATGCCCTATAATTATACAACGAGGCAAACTGATGAAAAAAATTGTATTCGCTGATATTCCGATGAAAGAAATGGACGCAAGGCGTGACGGGCTGTGCTATGCCCGCACGGGGAACGCCGGCTGCACGTACAAAGGAACGGTCGTCTATCCGATAAATGCGGTGCTTGCGGAAAAACTGAAGCCGAACGACGACGTAAAAGTCGTGCTTTTGAAAACGATGACGCAGGACGGAAATGCCGAAAAAAATGCGGAGTTGTTCCGGCAGGAACTTGACGCAATCAATGCAGAAATCGGGGCACACATCGCGTATGAAATGATTGACACTGATTTTATCGAAACAAAGGCAAACCACGAAAAACGGCTGCGGGCCATGCTCGCCAAAATTGAGGACGGCGCGCAGTTGTATGCCGACATCACGTTCGGGCAGAAGCCGCTTCCCATGGTCTTGATGTGCGTACTCCATTTTGCGGAAAAATTTTTTGACGCTGACATAAAAAAAATCGTGTACGGCAAAGTTGATTTTGTGCGGCATGACGATGGAAAATCATATCCTGAAAATCCGGAAGTTTATGACGTGACATCGCTCTATTATCTGAACGGGCTTGTCGGGGCAATGGAAGCACCGTCGGGCGCGGCGGCATTGAAAGCCTTGGACGCATTTTTCGCGCTGTAGTGGCGTGTTCCCTAGGTTTCGTTATGGACAACCAGCGACTTGAAGAACGCATACGGGCAACGGCAACTGAAATTTTCTCGCTTGCGGAAACTGACCGGCTTGACAGGAGCGATGATTTCAAATCCCTGAAAGCAAAACTCGCGGCGGATATTTGGCAATGGTGCGCCGCAGTATTTGGAAGCAAGAGAACGGGAAATGTCGACGTGGAAATCATGGAGTGCATCAACCGTAGCCTTTCGTCTTTCAAAGGCGAAGCGGCAGGATACATGAACTACATCGCCGCCGCGCTGAAAAAAGAGATAACTCGTGCGACGGCAAAAGCGAAAAACGAGGAACGAAGCCTCATCAAATTGCCGGAGAAAAAACAACGGAAGATAAGACAGTTTCTGCGTTTTGCAGAACGTTGTGGAAAAGACATCACAAATCCAGATGTGCAGAAAATGATTGCCAAAGAGTACTCATATCCCCTCGAAGAAGTCTCGGCGTTGGCGCAGTATTATGTTCAGTCATTTGTACAAGGAGATATGATTGTCTCGGACGATGGCGAAAAGCGGTCGCTTTGGGATACAGTGCCAGCCCAAGAAACCATGCTGGATGAGACAGTCATTCTGAAAACAGAATTGGAAAGTTGCCTGACTGAAATTGACAAAGCATTTGCGGCGGCACAAGAACGGACAAAGCCGTATCTTTCCGCGCTGATAACGCATCGCCTGCTTGTTAAGCTGGAGTCGGCACAGGCAGATATGGACAATGCCATTGCGTTGTTGCGTTCGGCATCATTTGCCAAAACGAAAGAAGCGCAGAAAATCATTGCGGCGTATCAAAAAGGCGGCGCGTTTTGTACACAAGAGGACATTGCAAAATGCTTTGGCCGTGACAAAACCGATGCAAGCCGAACGCTGAAAAATTTTTGGAAAAAGTGTCAACTTGCATAAAAAGCGACTATAATAATTAGGTAAGGAGAAAAGCGAAAATGACTGACACCAAAGATGACATGAAAACAAAAATTCTTGCCATTCTGCAAGAAAGTAGCGAAAAAATGAATCCGTCTGCAATTTTGAGCAAATTAGGGTGGAAAAAAGACAAAATTACTGAAATATGTAAATTGTTCGGAGTGGAAAAATTCACCGAAATTTTGCAGCAATTTTCCGAAGTCGAAATCGAAAAAGACAATAACGGAACTACGTATGTAGTTTTTGCACAAAATAAAAAAGCACAGGAGAACAAAAATATGGCTGAAACAGAAAAAACATCAGAAAACATACATGACAGAATGGAGCAACTGCTTGCCGCATTGAACAGCGGTCTGTATGAAAAAGAAGAGGCTGTCCGCCTTTCGTTGCTAACGGCGGTTTCCGGAGAAAGCATGTTCCTTTTAGGCGCGCCAGGTTGTGCAAAAAGCATGATTGCTCGCCGCATTGCAAAAGCATTCAAACCAGACGGAAACAATCCTGTCCGCTATTTTGAATATCTGATGAATCAGTTTTCAACGCCAGAAGAAATATTCGGACCCATTTCAATCAAAGCGTTGTGCGGAGAAGGTGAAAACCACAAAGAAGAACAGCGTCGTCTTACGGAAGGTTTTCTGCCGACTGCGGACATTGCGTTCCTTGATGAGATATGGAAAGCAAACCCGCCAATTTTGAACGCGCTGCTCACTATTATTAACGAGCGCAAGTTTCACAACGGAAACAAGGTGGAAGATGTTCCGCTCAAAGCGTTGTTCAGCGCGTCAAATGAACTTCCAGCAAAAAACCATGGACTTGAAGCATTATACGACCGTTTCATTCTGCGTCTGTGCGTGGATTTCATTCAAGACGAAGACCGTTTCTTTGAGATGTTGGAACAGCCGTCATCAACTGAGTTTAAAATTCCTGATGAACTGAAACAAATGCTTATTGCAAACGACGAACTGAAAGCATGGAAAACAAACATTGACGGCGTTTCGCTTTCCGAAGAGACAAAATCCGTCATCTCCGCAATCCGCAAGGAACTGACTGCAAGAAATGAAAAACTTGGCGAGGCTGAAAAAAGCAACGGAGAAGCGTTTGAAGTCGGCGACCGCCGCTGGAAAAAGATTGCCCGCATTCTCAAAACGTCTGCGTTCCTGAACGACCGCGCGGAAGTTGACCTGATGGACTGCTCGTTGATTGAACACTGTATTTGGAGTACCGAAGCACAACAGAAAAAAGCCCGCGAAATCGTAAGCAAATGCATCGAAGAAAACGGCTTGGACTGCGACACCGCCATTGAAGATATAGAAGAGCAAATTGAAGAGTTTGCCGCGAATGTTGAGCAGACATGGTTTGAAGAAATTCAAAAGGACAAAACGGTCACTGTAGATAAGCAGAAATGCTACGAATGTACACGGCAGGGAACAAATGAAACATGGTACATAACAGTATCTGAAGGAATGCATTATTCTAATTATCACGATATTTATGATTCAGCCAAGAATTATCAAACCTCTAGTTCTTTTGCCAAAGATGGTGACATTATTTCTTGTTGGCAAAGATTTATCGTCAAGAAAGTTACGGCTTCACAAAAACGTGCATTTTCTAACATAGCCCATGAAACAATGCAAAAGAATTTCGATAAAGAATACTATGTGCCAATCGTTGACAAAATCAACGCAGAGATTGATTCTTTAAAGCGCAAAAGAGATGAAGATACTGTGCCGTTCAAGGCAAATCTGTTTGCGAATCAAGATTACGACAAAAATATTATGGCAAAGCTTGAAGATGCAAAACAGCAACTTGAGGATGCAAAGGTCAACCTTGATAAACAGTGCAATCGATACTTCAATGCCGAACTTTCGGCGGCTTTTTCTGTGGGCGATGTTATCCTTAAAAACGGCATTACGTATTCTGCTGAAGAAATTAAAAACTTGTCAGAAGAAGAAAAAAAGAATGTCGTCGCGGTCGTTTGCATGGTAGGCAACAAGACGTATGCTATCGGAATTGCAGAAGCGAAAATGAAATGGGATGCCTTGCAAGAATTTTGTGCCCATTACGGCGATAATCTTCCGAAAGACTGTGCTTCCAACTGGATTGTTCCCAACAAAGAACAACTCGATGCAATTTGGAAAAATCGGGAAGCCATAAACGAGTCGTTGAGCGCAATACAGGAGGACTATGCGCTTACTGCACCAGAATATTGGTCTTCCTCTTCTGATGGAACTGCGGCATTTTTTCAACTTTTTGGTGAACAGGGACATCAAGATCACACGACAAAAGACCATGAATATGCAGTCCGTGCAATTCGCGAGTGGAAAAAATAAACGGTGTCTATGAAAACAAAAACATCGTTAGACGCGCTTCTTGCATTGCAGCAGGAATTCCCCAACGGCATGCCCGAAGTGCGTTCCCTTTCTAAGGAACAAAAAGCATGGCTGCACATAACAATGCAGTCGCTTTCATCCGGCATAAAGCAGCCGAACGTATATGCGCAACTGCAAAGAATTCGCAACCGGTTGCTTCATGCGACAGAAGATGTCCCGGACAAGGAACTGCAAAAAATGGTTTCGTTTGTATTTGAAAATATGACTGAAATAGAGAAACTACTTGAGGAAAAACAGGATTGATGTATGAGCAATAGTAAGAAAAATTCACGCAGACATAGTAGGAAAGCATTAAACGCAATAAATGAAATCAGGGAAGAATATCCCGAAGGAATTGCTGATGTTACGGCTATCGATAAATACAAACGCGCATGGTTGCAGTCGAAAATCCAACAAATGCGCGAATGCCTGAAAAAAGTTTGGTTTCCGTCAAAACCGCGTTGGTGGGAACCGTTGCGGTTGTCGCGGAACAAAACGGCTCATCGGATGGAAGATTTCACAGATGAGGAATTTGCCAAACTGTGCGGAGATTTATTTGCAAATATACAGGAAATAGCAAAAAACTTGCAAGACAATATAAGACACTATCAGCAAAAGAATAAGAAAAAGCGGAAGTTTGAGAAATTTGCTCCGCCCGCATTTGGCACGGAATCCGAACGCGCGCAACTTGTGGACGCAATGGAAGACGCGATCAATCCTGTTGAGCCGAAAGAAGAAAAAATCGATTTTCCGAAAAACACTTATTCCGCACTTGCGCACGATGTCCTTTCGGAAATTCTTAATCACGAAAACGTGCAGGAATACGCGCATTCCCATGAAGGTTTTTCCGAAAACATTCAGACCGACATTTTGGAATGGCTGAAAAAAACAAACGACCAGCTTAAAAAGGAAAATCCGTTTACGGAAGAAGCCGCGTTCATTGAGCAGCAGAAAAAGCGCACTGCGCAGGAAATCGCCATGGATATTTCTGCCGAAAAATCAAAAATCCGTTACCACTACAAGCGGTTGCCTTCCGTCAGCGAGGCGCAACGCGGAAGCATTGCGGAAAGTTCTATGGATTTTGACTTTTACAAAAATCAATTTTCGACACAAAAGAAAATCATCAAAAAAACGGATATAGAAGAAGAAATCGGTTGGCAATCCGAAGAAATACTTGAAACGCTCCGTAGAAATTTCATTGCCAACATGGAGAAGAATCTTCTTGACCGCAAAAACAAATGGGAACAAGAATGCATTGATGCCGCAAGAAAACAGTTTTTGGAGGCATTGTATAAAAAAATCGCGCAATTCCAAAGGCTGGAAAAACTGGTGTCTCCGTTTATCAAGGACTTGGGTTATCTGTGGGATTTGTCCAGCCGTCCGTTTGAGACAAGCGGATTTGAAATTCTGGATAGTTTCGCAACCTTGCTTGAAAAAGATGAATCCTTGCAGGAACTAGCGGCACTTCTTGGAAAACAAAGTCGGGCGCAATCAGTTTTTGAAAAAGAACTGCGGGACAAAGTGGTCATTACGCATGAATTCCATCCGAAGCCTGCTTATCGCGGACAAGTCATGGGTGTGAAATACTCAAACGATATTGCGTCCATTTTGCCGAGCGAGCTTGCTTTGTTCAAAAATCAAAAGACAAAAAAGCTGTTCATGCTGAAATTCGCGCAAAAACAGTTGCTTTCATACAAATATGAAACTGACGAAGCCGTCGAAAGACAGGAGACGGAACAGGAAGAATTGTCGGCTGAAAAGAAAGAACCGAAAGGTCCGATTATTATTTGTGTCGATACTTCCGGCTCTATGCACGGAACGCCTGAAAATATTGCAAAAACCGTCACGTTTGCCCTGGCAAAAATTGCGATAGAAGAAGAACGCAAATGCTATCTGATTTCTTTTTCAACAGAAATCGAAACGCTGGACATGAGCGACTTTAAGACCGGCAATGCGCTTGAAAAACTCGTGCAATTCCTGCGGATGTCGTTCCACGGCGGAACGGATGCCACGCCCGCTTTGAACCATGCGCTCAAACTGCTGAAAGAAAACGACTGGAAAAATGCGGACGTTCTGATGATTTCAGATTTTGTCATGCAAAGTCTGTCCGACAATATGGCAAAAGAAATCGATTCCGAAAAAGAAAAGTCCACGGAATTCCACAGCCTTGTTATCGGCGCAAGCGGAAACAAGACCGCAATACAATGTTTCAACCACAACTGGATGTATGATACAAATGATTCCCACGCGGCACGGCATTTGGCAGAACAGTTGTATGAATTGAAAATGTGATGCCTGCGGCGAAGCCACGCAGCCGTCACAGCATCTGCGCGCAGATTTTTTCAATTTCGCCGCTGAGCCGGGCGACGAGCGTGTCCGCAAGCGATGCGCCGTAGCGTTTTTTGAACGACGCGCCGATGTTCGCGGGGCAGGAATTTTTTGAGAAGAGAATCTCCGGCTCGACTTTCAGGAACGACGCGATTTCGTCGATGACCTGCG
>CAMWIU010000073.1 GCA_947174385.1 uncultured Treponema sp. | reverse complement strand
TGTTTTATCACTAGTTACATCCTATTTGGATTGTGTTAACTAGTCAAGAGCCTTTTTAATTTTACTTTTTTCGCCGCCGAAAGTCAAGTAAAAATCGTAACGCTCTCGAAAATATTTAGTTTTAAAATATGTGGCAATTTCGGAAGCGGCGTGTTCAATAATTTCCTAAAAGTTACGGCATATAATGCCGATGCGCAAGTCGCGTGAGCGACGGTTTAAATAATTTCCACTAATGCTACGGCACGAAGTGCCGATAATTTGATTTGAGATGAAAATTTTAAAAAAGAATTTCTTGCTTTTCTCTTGCGCCGCCTGCGCTTTTTTTCATGGAGTTTTCGCGGAGGAAAATTCCACGGACGAATATCAGGAAATCGTCATTGACGAGCCGTCCGAAATTTCTGTGGATGAAAAATCGAGCCTCGCGGGAATAAGCGAAGTGCCTGCGGCGAAGCGTCCGAAATCTCCCGATGCGGAAAAATCCCGCGCCGCCGCCGAAAAGGACAAGGAAGGCGAGGACGAAAAACGCCGCGAGACGATTCTGTTCGGCACGGACAGCGAAATCGTGAGCCTCGTGCAGAATCTCATTTCGAATGATGACCCGCGCTATTCAGGCGAGCTTTACGATGTGTTCGGGAATTCCAGAAGTCCAGCCGCCCGCGAGAAAATCTTCGAGTATTTCGCAAAGTTCGAAGATCCTTGCCTTGAAGATTACGCCGTCACGATTTTAAACGATCCTTACGACGAAAAAAATTCCACGGTGGAACAGGCGTTCCTCTATGTCGCCGCCGTCAAGACCGAAGCCGCAGTTCCCGCCGTCGTTGCTCTTCTCGAAAGCGAAAACGAATCCTATTTTTTGCCCGCGCTCACGACGCTCGGAGAAATCGGTGGCGAGGCGGAGGCGAAATATTTGGTCGAATTTCTTGAACGCTCCGATTTGAACACGTCGCAAAGGCAGCAGCTGATGCGCGTTCTTGGAAAATTGCAGGCTCTGGAAACTTGGGAAAGCCTCGTGGAAATCGCGCAGGACGAGGGCGAAAACGGCTTTGTCCGCGCGTATGCGGCGGAGGCGATCGGGGCGATGAAAAAGGCGGAAAGCGTCGAAATCCTTTCAAAGCTTTTTGAAAGTTCCGATCCGAATTTGCGCTGCTATGTCATCAAAGGCATTTCGAATTTCGACACTGACGAAGCGAAGCAACTTGTGATTCAAGGCATCAAAGATTCGCAATACAAAGTTCGGCTCGAGGCGATTTCTGCGGCGGAAAAAATGAAGATTTCGCAAGCCGTTCCGTACTTGATTTATCGCGCGAAAAACGACAGCGAAAAGCAAGTGAAAAATAAGGCTTACGAAACGCTCGCGAAGCTAGGAACAAGCGAAGCCGACTCTTTCTTGCTGGAGCAACTTTCCGACAAGAAATCAAGCGATACTGTAAAATATACTGTAGCCGAAATTCTTTTGAAGCACACGAAAACCGGCCGCGCCGAAATCGCAGGACTTGCGAGCGAACTTGTGAAGGACGAGCGTCGCAAGCCTTTCTGCGTCAACTTCGGAAAATTGATCGCAAAATATCCTGAAAGCGCGTTCTCCTCGGTCTGCGAAGAATATCTTTCTTCAAAGGATTCCGCCGTGAGCGCGATCGGGCTTGACATCTACAGCGCGGGAAAATTCCCTGGCGCGGAAAGCGCGGTGCGGAAAATTGCGGAGGAAACGAAGCCAAGCGCGAACAAAAAGAAGGCGCGTAAAATCCTGAAGATGGACGCGGAGGAAAAGGACTAGGCGCGGGGTGCGTGTGGAAGGGGAGTGCCAGACGTTTTGTGTCGATGGCCTGTTTCTTAGGTGCAAATGTGTATTTATATGAACATGTGTGTATATGAGTATATGAGTATATGAGTATATGAGTATATGAGTATATGAGTATATGAGTGTATGTTCATATATTTGCGGATTGTTCTGTTCTGCCAATCAAGGGTTTTTAATGCCTGTAATACGTGCTTTCTTGGTTCGCTTCGTTCCTTGCCGCTTCGAGCAATTCTATCATCTCTGTCGCGCCACATTCTTCTGCAATCATGAGCGCGGTTATGCCGTCATTGTCCTGTACGTTTACGTATGCGCCCGCCTTGATAAGCAGCCCTGCCGCCTCTGTCGCATGGTGATTCACCGCGAACATGAGCGCAGTCCGGCCGTCATTGCACCGTGCGTTCACGTCCGCGCCGTGCGCTATGAGCAGTGTGGTGATGTCCGTCGGCAGATCATCCGCCCGCATGAGCGCGGTCATGCCCTGATCGTCCTTTTCGTTTACGTCCGCGCCCATTTCTATGAGCAGCCTTGCCACGTCCGGCGCATAGCATACGAGTGCTTTCATCAGCACCGTACCCGTCGTGTTGCCGTATGGTACTTTTGCGTGTATGTCCGCACCCGCATCTATGGCCTGCCGCGTTTTGGCGACATCGTTGTTTTCTATCGCCTCAAGGAGTGCGGCTGTCTTGTCCGCTTCCTTGCCAAAGCAGCCGACAAGCACGAACACCGCGCACAGCGCGAGCGTGGGAAGGGTGATAATGGTTTTCCTTTTCATGTTCATTGTTTCCTCAAAGTTTATTCTTTTGCACCCGCCGCCTTGAGCAGCGCGAGCATATCTTTTGCTTCTTTTTCTTCTGCAATCTTGAGCGCGGTCTTGCCTTCATTGTCCTTTGCGTTTACGTCCGCGCCCGCTTCTATGAGCAGTCGTGCCACGGCAATTGCGTTGTATTTCACCGCTTGCATGAGCGCGGTATTGCCGCTATTGTTCCTTGCATTCACGTCTGCGCCTGATTCGATGAGCAGTTTCGCAGCGTCTGCCGCGTTTTTCCATGTTGCTTCCATAAGCGCGGTGTCGCCCCTATCGCTCGTTTCGTTGACTCCTATACCTGCCGCCATGAGCAGCCTTGCCACGTCCACCGCGTTTCTCCATGCCGCGTGTGCTAGCATCGTGCCGCCCTCAAGGGTCTTTGTTTCCACATCCGCGCCTGCCGCAAGGAGCATCTTCACCATGTCCACCGCATTGTCGCTCACCGCATAAAGCAGTGCGGTAATCATTCCGTCGCCCTTTTTGTTTACGTCCGCTCCTGCCGCAATCAGAATACGCGCCGCATCCAGTGCGTTTTTATCCGCCGCGTACATAAGTGCCGTCATACCGAAAGCGTCCCGTGCGTTCACGTCCGCGCCGAGTTCGATGAGGAGTTTGACCGCATCGGTCGCATTGTTCTGCGCCGCGCACATGAGGGGTCTTATGCCCGCGTTATACTGCTCGATATAGCCGCCGCCGGCGTTCACGTCCGCACCGTACTTTACGAGCAGCCGTATCATGTCGAGCGCGTTTTCATGTGCCGCCCATATGAGTGCCGTCCAGCCGTCATCGTCCTTTGCGATGTCCACAGGCTGATTGAACTCCATTTCGTATTCATCTGCGAAATAATACTCGATTATGGACGATACTTTCGCGGCGTTGTTGGCCTTTGCCGCCGCTATGAGCGCGTCCGCGATGTCGTCTGCGGCATGTCTCCGATCCGCACCTGCATTTGCGAGCAATCTTACAAACCTCACGGCGTAGTTCCGCCTTGCGATCATCAGTGCGGTCTTGCCTTCGTTGTCCTGCGCGTTCAAATCCGCGCCGGATTCTATGAGCAGCTTTGCAAAGTCCTCGTTATTCGATTCTGCCGCGAGCATCAGTGCCGTTCTGCCGTCATTGTCCTCTGCGTCCAAGTCCGCGCCCGCTTTGATGAGCAGTTCGGCAACGCTCGCGTTATCCCTTTGTGCCGCGAGCATGAGCGCAGTCTTGCCGTCATTGTCCTTTGCGTTCACGTCCGCGTCCGCTTCGATGAGCAGATTTGCAACGCCCGCGTTATCCCATCGTGCCGCGAGCATGAGCGCGGTGTTGCCGTCATTGTCCTTTGCATCCAAGTCCGCACCCGCTTCGATGAGCAGCTTGGCGAACTTCTCGGCATCCCATTCCATCGTGAGCATCAGTGCCGTCCTGCCGTAGTTGTCCTTTTCGTTCAGATCCGCGCCTGATTCGATGAGTAGCCGTGCGCATTCCTCGGCATCCCATTTTATCGCATACATGAGCGCGGTATAGCCCTCATTGCTCTTTGCGCTCATGTCCGCACCTGCTTCGATGAGCAGTTTTACAAATCTATTGAAGTTATTTCGCACCGCGAGTATTAGTGCCGTCCAACCCTTGTTATCCGTTGCGCTCAAGTCTGCTCCTGCTTCGATGAGTAACTTTGCAGAGTCCTCATGATGCCATTGCATCGCGACTATTAGTGCCGTCTGCTTCGAATAACCTTTTGCTTCCAAGTCCGCGCCTGCCTTAATGAGCAGTTTGACAATGTCCGCCTCATTTTCTTCCGCAGCCGTTATGAGCGCGGTGTCGCCGTTTGAGGCCAGTGTGTTCACGTCCGCACCTGCTTCGATGAGCAGTTTTACAAATTTATTGGAGTTATTTAGCACCGCGAGTATTAGTGCCGTCTTGTCCGAATACCCCTTTGCATTCAAGTCCGCGCCTGCCTCAATGAGCAGTTTGGCAACGCCCGTCGCATTTTCTTCCGCAGCCATTATGAGCGCGGTGTCGCCGTAATCGTTCTTTGCATTCACGTCCGCACCTGCCCAAATGAGGCATTGCGCTTTAAAAGCGTTATTATATCTCGCGGCATCTCTCAGCGCGGCCGTCTTGTCCTCATTACTGCCAAAGCAACCGACAAGCACGAACGCTGCGCAGAGCGTGAGTGCCACAAATGCGACGCACCAATTTTTCTTCATGAATTTTCCTCTTTCTCCTTATATTTTGCCGCGGGCGAATGTTGTTCGCTGTGCGCTTCGGTTCTCTCTTCGCGCTTTCATTCAAAAAACGAATTCAGCTTCGCGTACAATTCGCCCGCCGCCTGCTTTTCGTCGTCGCTTAAATTCGCGTTCTCGTCGTCCGCGAGCGTCTCGAGCGAAGAGAGCGTCTGCGAAAGCGCGGTATAAAATCCTCGCGAGACTTTGAGCCAGTAGTTCGAATTTCCGTCCGTGAAAAGGCACACGAATCCCATCTCGCGGCTTTTCGCCTTTGCCCTCGCGCTCTTCATAATCCACTTGAGATTTTTCATCAGGCCGCGGCAGCCGCCTTCCGCGTTCAAATTGAAATTGCTTTTCCTGTCGAACTTGTTTTCGTCCACGACTTCGATTCCGAAAATCTTCGCCACTTTCACGGCGGTAAAAAGTTTTTCGTCGTCCAAGATTTTGAAGCCCGAATCCATCAAAACTCGCGCGCGGAATCCTGTACATTTTTTTTCGATTTCGGGAAGCTCGATTTTTTTCACCGCCGCCAAAAAATCGCGGTAGGGAAGTTCCACGGTTCTCTTTCCTTTGACTTTCGAAATTTTGAACGGAACGCCGCCGAGAACGAATTCTTCTTCGTGCGATTTTTTTTGCTTTTCGCCCCGCGGATTTTTTTCGGCAAATCTTGATTCCCTCGAATCGAATTCGCTTTCGCGTTTTTTCGATCGCGAGCGCATCGCCCTTTCAAGCCGCTCTTCCAAATTCGGATCGATTTTGCGAAGCAGGTTTTTTGTGAGCGGCGAAACGCTCATCGCGAACATTCGGCTTGTCTTTACGATTTCGCCTGTCACGATGTATTGCGGGCTTGTGCGGAAAAGGCTTGAGCCGGGATGGATCGCTATGTGGTCTGCGGTGAGCGTCCTGTAATTTCCGCCGCGTTCACGCCGCCCGCCGTTCGCGTTGCCTTCGCGCGCGCACACGAACTGAATCATTCCGGATGCGACGCAGCAAAGGTAGTCGTCCGTGGAGCCGCAGCCCGAAATCGGAATTCCTTGCTCGCTCACGATTTCCGAAAGCTGCGCGACGATGTTTTTGATTTCTGCGAGTACTTTGTAATCCAAATAATTTTTTTCCGCGAATTTTTGCCTTTGCTTTTCGTCGCCGAATTTTTCATAAATGCGATAAAGCTTCGCATAGCTTACGAAGTCGCCGCGCTCGTCGTTGAATTTGTGGTGCGCCTTCCGCGCTTCCATTTCGCTTCCCGGAGGCAGGACGAAAGGCGAGTGCGTCGAAAGGAACGCCGCCGCGATTAACGCTTCTTCCAAGACATTTGGATATTTTAAAATCGCTTCGACGATGATTCGCGAGATTCTCGGAAGCAGGGGGAAAAGAGCCATCATCCTTCCGATCGAAGAAAGCGTGCGGTCGGGATTCAACGCCTTGAGCATTGAAAGGGTTTCTTCTCCTCCCTCGATTCCTTCGAGCGAAGGCTTTGAGATGAAGTCGAATTTTTCAAAGTCGCGGATTCCGAGTTCCGCCATCCGCAAAATCACTTCGCTCAAATCCGTGCGGAAAATTTCTTCGGTCGTGTATTCTTCGCGCCTTTCGAAATCCGCCTTCGGATAAAGCCTGTAGCAAGTGCCGGGTCCTGTTCGTCCCGCGCGGCCTCTTCGCTGCATGCACGAAGCCTTTGAAACCGAAGTTTCGACGAGGCTTGAAGTGAATGTGCTCGGATTGTAGAAATTCAGTTTTGCCAAGCCCGAATCGATTACCGTTGTTATTCCGTCGATCGTCACGGAAGTTTCCGCGATGTTCGTGGAAACGATCACTTTTATTTTTCCGCGAGGCGCGTCCAAAAATACGTTTTCCTGCTCTTCTTTCGGAAGCCTTCCGTAAAGCGGCACGATGAAAAGTTTGTGCGAATGCCTGCTCTGCGAAAGTTTCGCGACGCAGTCGTGGATTGACTTTTCGCCCGGAAGGAAAATCAGGATTCCGCCTTCCTCGCCGTTTTCGATTACGCGCTCGACCGCGCTTTCGATTTTCAAAAGCATCGCGTCGTTCGCGGCTTCGGTCAATGTGCTCGCAGGAATTTCAGGCGGATCGTAGACAAGCGCGACCGGATATGTCGTCGTCTCAATCGTGACAATCGGGCAGCCGCCGAAATATTTTGAAAACGCCTCGGCGTTCATCGTGGCGGAAGAGACGATGATTTTCAAATCCTTTCGCACTTCGAGGCATCGCTTCAAAAGTCCCAGAACGAAATCGATCGTGAGGCTTCGCTCGTGCGCCTCGTCCACCATGATTACGGAATATTTTGACATCAGCGGATCGAGCTTCATTTCCTGCAAAAGAATTCCGTCGGTCATGATTTTGATTTTCGTCGTGGAATCCGTGAAATCCTCGAAGCGCATTTTGTAGCCGACAAGCCCGGGATAAGTCGTGCCCAATTGCTTCGCGATGAATTCGCTCACGCTCAAGGCGGCGATTCTGCGAGGCTGGGTCACGGCGATGATTCCGTTTTCGGAAAATCCCGCCTCGTGCAAGATTACTGGAATCTGCGTGGTCTTGCCCGAACCCGTGGGGCTTTGCACGACAATCACTTGGTTTTCTTTGAGGCATTCGAGAATCTTTTCTTTTTGCTCGTAGACCGGAAGTTTTTTGTAGTCGATTTTTCTTGTTTCCATAATTTTTATTTTACTGCCATGTTTGGATTTCCTCGATTTTCTTGAGCGCGTCGAGACGTGCGCGGTAATACTTCGCGTTTTTCGTTTCGCCTTGCTCTTCAAGCGAGGATATGAAATTTTCGTCGAGAATTTTTATCACGGGACTTTTCGTTCCCGCCGGAGTGAACGCCGTTATGAAATTGATTTTGTGGCTTTTCACGAAAAATCCGTTTTCGTCCGAATCAAGCTCGAGTTCCACGAATTGTCCGTCGCCCGTGTACTGCCACGTCTCCAAAGGATTTTCGTAGTTGAGCGCGCGGCGTTGTCCTGAAATCGTGTTGCCGTTCGCGTACATTATCACCTTGCGGATTTTGCGCGAATCCGATTCGCCGAAAAATTCCACTGGGCGGATTACGTGCGGATGATTTGAGACGACGATGTCCGCGCCGGCATCCAAAAGATCGCGGTAGAATTTCTTCACGCTTTCGAGGACTGTCATCACGTATTCTTCTTCGCTCGTGTGAATCGAAACCAAAAAAATGTCGGGCGAAAATTCCTCGCGCATTTTTCGAATGCGTTCAACGAATGCCGCGCGTCCGTTCGCGTTCGGCCGGACGAAATTCACTTTGTCGTAGTTTTTCCAAGTGTTGAGAATTTCCGTCGCTGCGATGAAAAGGATTTTCTTTTCGTTCCAAAAAAATTGCGCGAAAGAAAATTCGCCGTCGTTCGTGAGCCCTGAAAAATAAATCGGTCGCTCGCTTTCGGCACTTTTTTCCGCCACGCTTTCCGCCCAAATTTGCGTCGCGCGAATCCCTTCGGAATTTTGGTCGTCGGTGTGATTGTTCGCAAGCGAAATCAAATTGAAGCCCGCGTCGAATGCCGCCTGCGGATATGAATGCTGCATGTTGAAAGTGGGGTAGGATTCAAATGGAAGGCTTTGCACGACTGGCGCTTCGAGGTTTGCGAACGCGAAATCCGCCGCGCCCACTTTTTCGCGGATGTCGTCCCAAATCAGCGAAAAGTCGTCCATCTGAAAATTCTGCGTGTGCGCCATGATGTCGCCCGCAAAAACCAGTTTTAGAATTTTGTTTTCTTTTGGAGGAATTTCTTCGTGCTTTGTCGTTTGGCACGAGAAAAAAAACAGCGCAGGAAAGATCGCAAACGCTGCAAGTAATTTTACTGACATAATCCGATTGTATAGAAAATTCCGACTTTTTGCAAGCATACCAAATTGCATTGCGCTGCGACGGTTGTCTCCATTCAAGTTAAATTTCCTTCGTTGCAAACGCAACAAAATATCCTCGCGCGGTTGACAAAATTTCGCATTTGCACGATATTACTATTTATGAAAAAACTTTCGCGCGGATTTTTGGAAACGCTTTCTTCGATTGAATTGATTCGGCTTGCGGACGAATATGGAGTCGATATTCCCGACGATTTGAGCCGGCAGTTCATAATCGGAGATTTGATTCAGCTTGGCGAGGAACTGGAGCAGTCCGAGAACGCGAAGGAATCGATCGTGTTTTCCAGCGATGAAAAAACGATGAATGTCAATACGCTTCCGCAGAGTTACAATGAAACGAAAGTGAACATCGTCCTCCGAAATCCCGTTTCGCTTTTCGTTTGGTGGGATTTGAGCGAGGCGGTCCTCGAAAAAATAGAAGAGTCGTTTGGAACGCTTTCTCTTTCCGTTTATTTTTTTGAAGACGAACGCGATGAAAAACTTTGCGAGACGTTCGAAATCAGGATTTCGCCGGAAGACCGCGAACAATATGTGATAATTCCCGCCGGGAAAAAATTCGTGCGCGTGGATTTGCTTTACGAATGCGACGGCAAAAAAGATCCGCTCGCTTTTTCGCAGCTGCTTCCGTTGCCGCAAACTCCGCAAATCGTTTCGATGCGGCCAGGCGAAAAATTGGACATTCCGCCGATCATGGAAATTTCAGGCGCGAACGAAATGGTTCGGGAACACTACAACGAATACAGGCAGTCGTTCTATTGAGTCTGTCGAATGAATCTTTTGAATTTTAACGAAATTAAATTGAAGGACGAATGTAAAACAATGGGCACGAAAAATTTAGTTTTTTTGATAAACCTCCATCATCCGTACATCAGGCTTGAAAAGACGGATTTCGCGAAATTTGAAGAAGAAGGCTCGCTGATTTTCCGCCACATTTCCGATGTGTGCGTTCCGCTTTTAGACTTGATTTCAAAATTTGAAAAAGAACGGCTCAACGTAAAATTCGCGCTGGTTTTTTCCGCGCCTTTGTGCGCGCTTTTGTCGGATGAAGAAGTCAAAAAAAATTACAACAAATATTTGGACGCGCTCATTGATTTTGCCAAAAAAGAAATCCGCCGCGTAAAAGGAAATTCCGCGCTCGAAAAAATCGCCGCCGCAAATCTCGATTCCGCACTCGAAAAAAAGCGTTCGTTCAACGAAGTCTATCATTGCGATTTGCTCGGCGCGTTCGCCAATTTCGAGCAGCGCGGTTTCGTGGAAATTCTCGCCACTTGCGGAACGTATATTTTCATGCCGCATTTTTCGGAGATGCGCGAGGTTTTGAACGCGCAGGTGGAAAGCGGACTTTATTCAATGCGCGAATATTTCGGAAAAACGCCCGACGGATTTTTCTTGCCTGAGATGGGCTACGCTCCGGGGATTGAAGATGTTCTCAAAAATTACGGCGTGGGCTACTCCGTGCTTCCTTCGCAAAGTTTTTTGTTTTCCGAAATTCTTCCCGAAAAAGGAATTTTCATGCCGGCGCGTTGCGCGAATTCTTTGGGCATTTTTGCTGCGGAAGAATTCAAACTGGAATTTTCAGGCGTGTACAAAGACCGCTCCAAGGATTTGGCTTGGGAACTTTCGCAAAAGGAGCTTTCGCCATTCGTGAAAGGCGCGAGAAAGGCCACGGGATTTTCGTACAAAAATCGCGACGACGGCATCTACAATTTGAAGGCCGCGCTCTCGTGCGCCAAGCAGGACGCGAAAAATTTCTTCGAGGAAAAAAAATCGCTTCTTTCAAAAGCGCAAGAAATTCTCGGAAGCGATTGCGACGTTTCGCTCGGAATTTATTTCAATCAATTTGTTTTCACGCGAAAATGGGCGGAGGCGTTTGGTTTTTTGGAAACACTTATTCACACTTCGCTTTCTTCCGGAGTGAATGTCGTGGGCTTTTCAGATTTGCTCGAAGGAAAATTCGGATTGCAAAAAATCGCGCCTTATCCTGCCGCGTATTCCGGCTTGCCTTACGGCGAAAATCTCATCTCCAGCGAAAACAGTTGGATGCTGCGCTACATTCGCAAGGCGAGCGAGCGCATCGTTGACTTGGTTTCGCGCTTTCCAAACGACAGCGGATTGAAGGCTCGGCTTCTCAATTTGGGCGCGAAGGAATTGATGCTTGCGCAAGATTGCTCATTGGTAAAAATGGTCGGCTCGCATTCCTACGCCGATTTCGCCTCTGAATATTTCAGGCGGGGAGTGGTTTCTTTTTCCAACGTGTTTGATTCGCTCGGCTCGAACACTGTCAGCACAGAATGGTTTTGCGAATTGGAAAAACGCCACAAAATTTTTCCGTGGATGAATTATCGAATTTTCGCGAAAAAACGCTAGGCGAAATTTTTGATGCGGACTTCGACATTTTTTTAATGCCTCGTTTCAAAATTTCAAACTGCTTCATAAAAATTTTCACGCAATTTTTTTTTGCACTTTGGTTGAATTTTAGTTGAAAAAAAATCGTCGAAAGTTTATAGTATAATAAGCGTTTCGTCGTAGCAAAAATTTTGCCTGCGAGAATTCGCGTTTTCAAAAATATGAGCCAAAATCACCATGGCTTTTTGGGAGAAAATCATGACGAAAGAACAAAAGGACAAGGCCGCAAAAATTTGGGGCGAAGTAAAAGGCGGACTTGAAAAAGGTTATGTGGCTTCGAAGGTCGGTCTCAAAAAGGCCGGGGCCGCGCTTCAAAAATTCAGCGACAAAAGCGTCGTCGCCGTAGAAAAAAAACCGCTCGAGGCGAAACGCAAAAAAACTTGCGTTCACATCGGCGAGATTGTCGCGAAAAGGCTTTCGGCGAAGAACGCTTCTCCAATCGGATCTTCTGACGAGGAAATCGCGCCTTTGTTGAAGGAAGTCGCAAATTTCGACAAGGAAATCGCCAAGCGCGAAAAATCGTTGAAAGAGCTTGAGAAAGAAGGCAAAACGTCCGATAAACAAAAGGCGGATGCGTCAAAAAAAACTGGCAAAAAAACGTCCGCGAAAAAGAGCGACGTTTGAGAGTTTCTTTGAAAAAAGTCAAAAAAATAAAAAATTTTAAAAAAATATAAAAAAACTATTGACACTTTTTTCATAATATGATACTCTCTTTTTTACCGCTTGAGAATGATTCGGCGGAAGTTCATTGAAAAACATAGGGATGGGAAGAAGGACAGTAAATTCCATAATGGAATCAGCACGGATTTTTCCGTAGACCCAATGACATTGCGGGGTCTAAAATAATTGAGCATGTCATTACACAGGATAATTCATCGCCCCCAGAGGGCGCTGAGATAATGATGGAGAGTTTGATCCTGGCTCAG
>CAMWIU010000072.1 GCA_947174385.1 uncultured Treponema sp. | reverse complement strand
CATGAATTCAAAAAAATTTTTTAGAATCTCGCCGCAAAAAATTTTTGCGGAAAAGGCAAAAGCGACTGCTGAAAAAACTAGAATCTTGAAAAATATTTTTTTCACAATTTTATTTTAAATGAAAATCGCATTGAAATCAATCCCGAAAAATGCTACAATTTAACTTATGGTGCAAATTTCTTATGAACAAAAAAAATCCCCCGTGGAATTCCCGGACGGCGTTTTGGAAGGAAAGCGCGCGCTCACTTTGGACGAGATTTCCGCGCTCGAAAAAAATCGCAACGTCTGCCAAGACTGGAACTGCGTGCGCGTCACCGAAGGCGCGTTCGACGCGAGTCTTGTTTCGGACTGCGAATTTTCAGGCTTCATCGTTTTGGGCGCGCTCACCCGCGCGCTGCTCCGTTTCCACGACTTGGAACTGGAAGTGGGAATCCGCCGCTCGAAATTGCGCGATGTCGTGACCGGCGACGAAAACGCGATTTGCAATGTCGCATACTTGGACAATTACCGCCTCGGGCGCAACGTGATTTTGTTCAACATCCAGGAAATGTCTTGCACCAAGCATTCCAAATTCGGAAACGGAATCTTGAAAGATGGCGAGGACGAATCGCTTCGCGTCTGGATTGGCGTGGCGAACGAAAATGACGGACGCGCAGTCCTTCCGTTCGAAAAAATGATCGCGGCGGATGCGTACATTTGGTCGAGAAAGCGCGACGACAAAATCTTGATGAAACGTCTCGTCGAGCTCACGGAAAACGGAAATCCGAAAACGCTCGACACTTTCGGCACGGTGGGCGACGCTTCCGTGATAAAAAACACGACTCTTCTCAAGGACGCGAAAATCGGCGAAGGCGCGTACATCAAAGGCGCGTTCAAATTGAAGAACATAACTGTGCTCTCTTCGGCGGAAGCGGAAAGTCAAATCGGCGAGGGCGTAGAAATGGTGAACGGAATAATGGGCTACGGAAGCCGCGTGTTCTATCAGGCGGTGGCGGTGCGCTTTGTCATCGGGCAGAACTGCCAGCTGAAATACGGCGTGCGGCTTTTGAATTCCGTGCTCGGCGACAATTCCACGGTTTCGTGCTGCGAGCTTTTGAACAATCTCATTTTTCCGTTCCATGAGCAGCACCACAATTCCTCGTTCCTCATCGCCACCACGGTAATGGGACAGTGCAACATCGCAGCCGGCGCGACGGTCGGAAGCAATCACAATTCGCGAAGCCCTGACGGGGAAATAATCGCGGGACGCGGATTTTGGCCAGGGCTTTGTTCCGACTTCAAGCACAATTCGAAATTCGCGTCGTTCGTGCTCGCGGTGAAAGGCTCGTATCAGCACGAGCTGAACATCACATATCCGTTTTCGCTGATTTTGGCATCGGGCGAGAACGAGCCTGTCCAGATAATTCCCGCGTATTGGTTTATGTTCAACATGTTCGCCATCGCGCGAAACCGCTACAAATTCGAAAAGCGCGATCGCCGCCTAAAAAAAATCCAGCACATCGAAACCGACCCTCTCGCGCCCGACTCGATGCAGCAAATCCTCTCTTCGCTCGGAAGGCTCGTCGAACTTTCGAAAGAGCACTTTGAGGAAATCGGACTTGAAAGCGTGATTTCCGCAAAAACCGAAGAAGAAAAATTGCAGGCGGCGAAGGATTTTCTCCATCAAAATCCGAAATGCGAGCTCACGCTTTTTGACGCGGAATGCCAAAAAAAATACGGAGCGAAAATTCTAAAGCCCGTCAAGGCATACAAAGAATATCGCAAGGTTTTGAAATATTTCGCATCGCGCTCGCTCGTGGAATTCTGCGACTTGGAAAAATGCAAAAAGCTCGGCGGCGCGGCACTCGAAAAAATTCTTTCGATAAAACTTCACACGAAATGGACTAACGCGGGCGGCCAAATTCTTCCGAGCGAAATGCTCGACGAATTTTCGCAACTCGTGAAAAGCAAAAAAATAAATTCATGGGACGAAGCCCACGAATTCTACGATCGCTGCCAATCGCATTACGCCGAGTTCAAGGCGCGATATTCGATTTTCATTTTGGAAAAATTGTACTCGCGGAAAATCCAAGAATTCACGCAGGAAATTTTCGACGACATAATTTCGGATGTCGCGACTTTTTCGAACGAAATGTACAAGGCTTCGATTTATTCGCGCCAAAAGGACTACGACGATCCGTTCAGGAAAATGACTTACGGAAACGACGAAGAAATGGTGGCCGTGCTCGGCTCGCTCAACGACAACGAATTCCTTAACGCGCTGAAAAAATCCACTACTGAATTTAAAGCCCGATTAAAAGAAGTGTTTTCCTGAAAACAAAATACCAAATTCAATTTGAAGGCGCGGCGGCTTCAAATTTCCTCCGCCGAATAAATTTTGATTTTTCCCTTGCGCAAATTTCATTTTTATGCTACAATTTAAGGATATAGGAGCTTTAATGGACGTTCAGTTACAAGAATTAATCGACAAGATTAAAAAGGACGGCGTCGCTTCGGCCGAAGAGACGGCCGCTGGAATAATCGCGGAGGCGGAAAAGAAAGCCGCGGCGATTATCGACGACGCCAAGCAAAAGGCTGAAAGCTTCGAAAAGGAAGCGAAAGCCAAGGCCGCCGGCCAGCAGAAAGCGGGCGAGGATGCGCTAAAGCAGGCATCTCGCAATCTCCTCATATCCTTTCGCGATGGAATCGGCGCACAGTTGCGCGCGATTGTCGAGGATGAGACGGTAAAGGCTTATTCCAAGGATTTGCTCGCAAAGCTCGTGCCGGAAACGGTGAAAGCATGGAGCGTGAAATCGGACGCGGGCGACCTTTCCGTGCTTCTTTCAAAATCCGACCTCGAAGCGTTGGAAAGCGGATTGAAGGGCGCGCTAAAAGACGAGATTTCCAAAGGACTTGAAATCAAGGCGGACAAGACGCTCGAAAGCGGATTCCGCGTGGGGCTCAAGGACGGAAGCGCGTACTACGACTATTCCGCAGAATCCGTGGCGGAACTTTTCTCCGCATACCTCAATCCAAAAATCGCGCAGATAATGAAAGACGCGGCGAAAGAGGCGTAGAGTGGCAAGTTTGTTCCAATCATCGCAGTATTATTTGGTTTCGCAGCTGCCGGCAATCGAAAATGTCGATTCCAAGCAATTGCCGATCACCGAAAAATACTACCGTGATTTGTGCGAGAGATTCCTCGACGAAAAAAGCCTTGCCATCGTGCGAAATCTTTCCCTCGAGCCGCCGAAAAAAGAAGTCAAGACTGGCTCGGCTTTCCTCGACGCTTGGAACGACAGGGAACGATGCTTGCGGATGGCATTGGCGCAAGTGCGCGCGCTCAAGATGAAAAAGGATTCGGACACGCTTCCTGGCGGATGCACTGCCGATATCCTTCAGGCGGCGCGCACGGCGGTGGGAATGGAAAGCCCGCTCGCTGCGGAGGAATTCCTCAACAAATATAGAATGGAAACGCTGCGCTCGCTCGCGCCGCTCGACACGTTCAGCGTGGACGCGGTTTTCGCCTATGGCATCTCTTTGATGCTTGCCCAGCGCATGAAGAAGTTTGACGTGGAGACTGGAAAAGTTTCCTATCATAAAATTTACGATGAAATACTGGAGGACGCTAAGTAATATGAGTTCGCAGGAAAACAACACATATACAAAAACGGATGCCAAAGGAAAAGTAGTCGGCATTAACGGCAACATGGTTTCGGTGGAATTTGACGGCACTGTCACCATGAACGAGGTCGGCTATGTCGCTGTCGAGGGCAAAAAGCTCAAAGGCGAGATAATCCGAATCCGCGGAAACACTGCCCAAATGCAGATTTACGAAATGACCGAAGGAATCAAAGCCGGATGCGACGTGGAATTCACGGGCGAAATGCTCGCCGTTCGCCTCGGACCTGGACTTTTGGGGCAGGTTTACGACGGACTTCAAAACCCGCTTCCCGAACTCGCGGAAAAGGCGGGCTACTTTTTGGAGCGCGGAGTCTATGTCGAGCCGCTTCCAAGCCAAAAGGAATGGGAATTCACTCCGAGCGCGAAAGAAGGCGACACGCTCTACCGTGGCGACAGTTTCGGCTCAGTTCCCGAAGGACCTTTCAAGCACAAGATTCTCGTTCCGTTCGACATGCTCGGAACGTACAAAGTCAAGTCGATCGTTCAGCAAGGAAAATACAAGTTGGACGATACGCTTTGCGTCGTCACGGACGAGCGCGGCAACGAGAAAAATCTTTCGATGTCGTTCTATTGGCCGGTAAAACGTGCCGTGGATTGCTACGCCGAACGCCTTGAGCCGACTGAAACGATGGTCACGAAAACTCGTCTCATCGACACGTTCTTTCCGGTGGCGAAGGGCGGAACTTACTGTATTCCGGGACCTTTTGGCGCGGGAAAAACCGTCATTCAGCATACGACAAGCCGCAACGCGGACGTTGACATCGTAATCATCGCGGCGTGCGGCGAACGTGCGGGCGAAGTCGTGGAAACGATCAAAGAATTCCCAGAACTCAAAGATCCGCGCACGGGCGAAAGCTTGATGAAGCGCACCGTCATCATTTGTAATACGTCTTCAATGCCAGTCGCTTCGCGCGAGGCTTCGGTCTACACGAGCGTGACTTTGGCGGAATATTATCGACAAATGGGATTGAACGTGCTTTTGCTCGCGGACTCAACGTCACGCTGGGCGCAGGCTTTGCGCGAAATGTCGGGCCGCCTTGAAGAGATTCCTGGCGAAGAAGCGTTCCCCGCGTATTTGGAATCATACATCGCGGCGTTCTACGAGCGCGCGGGAATGGTTCGGCTTCGCGATGGAAACAAAGGCTCGGTCACGATCGGAGGAACGGTTTCTCCGGCGGGCGGAAACTTTGAAGAGCCTGTCACGCAGGCCACGCTCAAAGTCGTGGGCGCGTTCCACGGACTTACAAGGGAACGTTCCGACGCGCGAAAATATCCCGCAATCGATCCGATTACTTCTTGGTCGAAGTATCCCAGCGTAATCCGCAAGGATTGGGTGGACTTCGCGCGCTCGTCGTTCAAGCGCGGCGTGGAAGTGAATCAGATGATGAAAGTCGTCGGCGAAGAAGGAACGACCACGGAAGATTACGTCGCGTATCTCAAGAGTGAATTCTTGGACGCGGTTTATTTCCAGCAGAATTCATTCGACGAAGTGGACGCGGCTTGCAGCGTCGAACGCCAGCAATATCTTTTCAAGAAAGTTTTGTCGGTTTTGGCGAGCGAATTCGAGCTTGAGTCAAAGGATGACGCGCGAGCCTACTTCAACCAGTTGCGCCGCGTTTTCGGCGACTGGAATTATGTCGAATTCAAGACGGAACAGTTCAATTCCCTCGAAAAGGAAATTGACGAAATTTATTCACAGAAAAAAGGCGCGCTCACCAAGGCGGGCGAAGCACTTCTCAAGGACGGTGAATAATGAACAAAGTTTACAGCAAAATCGAATCGATAAACGGAAGCGTCATCACGGTAAAAGCCTCCGACGTTTCATACGGCGAGCTTGCCGAAATCGAAACACGTTTCGGAAAGTCGCTTGCGGAAGTGAGCGCGATTCAAGGTGAGAACGTTTCGCTGCAAGTTTTTGCGGGCGGACGCGGCGTTTCCACCGGCGACCACATCAAATTCCTCGGACACCGAATGGAAGTGAGTTTCAGCGAAAACCTTTTGGGACGAATCTTCAACGGTTCTGCCGAGCCTCGCGACAAAGGGCCTGCTCTTGCGGAAAACCTCGTGGCAATCGGCGGACCTTCGGTCAATCCTTCAAAGCGCATCATGGCGCGACGAATGATTCGCACCGGAATTCCGATGATTGACATGTTCAACACTTTGGTCGTTTCGCAGAAACTTCCGATTTTCTCAATTTCAGGCGAGCCGTACAACCAGCTTCTCGCGCGAATCGCGATGCAGGCCGAAGTTGACGTGATCGTCCTCGGCGGAATGGGACTCAAATACGACGACTACTTGTATTTCAAGAACACGCTCGAAAACGGCGGCGCGCTCAGCCGAACTGTAATGTTCATCCACACGGCGGCAGACCCGACCGTAGAATGCAAGAAGATTCCGGATCTTTCGCTTGCCGTGGCCGAGCAATTCGCTTTGCAGGGAAAGGACGTTCTCGTCCTCCTTACGGACATGACGAACTTCGCCGATTCAATGAAGGAAATCGCCATCACGCAGGAGCAAGTTCCTTCGAACCGAGGTTATCCCGGAGACTTGTATTCGCAATTGGCGAGCCGCTATGAAAAGGCCGTTGACTTTGCCGACGCGGGATCGGTAACGATTCTCGCCGTGACGACGATGCCTGGCGACGACGTTACGCACCCTGTTCCTGACAACACGGGCTACATCACCGAAGGACAGTATTATCTCAAAGGCGGACGCATCGAGCCTTTCGGAAGCCTTTCGCGCCTCAAGCAGAACGTCAACGACAAGACGCGCAACGACCATCGCGCGCTCATGGACGGAATGATTCGCCTGTATTCTTCATACAAGGACACGCTCGAAAAGAAGTCGATGGGCTTTATGATGAGCGCGTGGGACGAAAAGCTCATAAAATACGGCGCGCTCTTTGAAAGCGAGATGATGGATCTTTCTAAGAACATCGCTTTGGAAGACGCTCTCGACATGGGCTGGAAGATTCTCGCCGACTGCTTTGAAAAGGACGAAGTGGGAATCAAGTCCGCTTTGATTGAAGAGCACTGGCCCGTCAAATAGAAGCCTTTTTACTGTTAAAAAATAGGTGCGAGTTTTTGCCTTTCGCAGGACAGGAACTCGCGCGGCATTTTTTTAGATTCTATTTCGGCATCGGTTTTTCATTTTCATTCGGATTTGAATGGATTTGGAACGCCGAACAAAATTGAGGATTTGTATGGCGAAGATAAAGCTGACAAAAAACGAGCTTAAGACGCAGAAAGACGCGCTGAAAATGTTCCGGCGTTATCTTCCTACGCTCACGCTCAAAAAGCAGCAGCTTCAGACTGAAATACGCACGATCGATGCCCGCGCCAAGGAAGTTCGCGCGCAGCGCAAAGCCTTGGAAAAGGAATTCGAAGAGTGGATTTCGGTTTTCGGGGAAAAGGAAGCCTTCAAGCCTGGCATGGTCACGGTGAAAAACATCCGCAAGGGCACTGGCAACATCGCCGGCGTTACGATTCCAATATACGAAGGCGCGGATTTTTCGCGTGGAGACTACGACCTTTATTCGACCCCGCTTTGGATCGATTTGGCCGCCGACCGCATGGAAAAGGCGCTTTCGCTTGATTTGGAAGCCGACACTTTGGACGAACAGGTGCGGCTTTTGGCAAGGGAATTGCGCGTGACGACTCAGCGCGTGAACCTTTTCGAAAAGGTCAAGATTCCCGAAACGAAGGCGAACATAAAGAAAATCACGGTGTACTTGGGCGACGAGCAAGTCGCGGCCGTAGTGCGCTCGAAAATCTCCAAGAAAAAGCTGCAACAAAAGGCGCAGGAGGAAACTGAATGATTGTCCCGATGAAAAAAGTTTCCCTTGTGATTTTGAGCAGGGAAAAAGAAGCCGCCCTCAAAACGCTTCGCGCGTCGGGGCTGGTTCATTTGCAGAACGTCGAGGGCAAGGGCGAGCGACTTTCGGAACTGAAAAACATTTCGGCAAAGCTTCGCGCGGCTCAGGCGATTCTCGCGGAAATGAAAATTCCGCAGAAAAATTTGAAGATGGTTTCCACATCGAACGAAGAGGCCGCGCTTCGCGCCGAAAAAATCGTTGCGCTCGCGGAACGCAAAAAGGCTTTGCTCGACAAAATCGCGCAGAGCGCGGCGGAACTCGAACGCCTTTCTCCGTGGGGAATCGTGAATCCCTCCGACTTGGCGTTCCTTTCGCAAAAGGGCATTCACCTTTCGCTCTATGAAATTCCTTCCGACAAGTACAATTTGATCGGCGAGGACGTGAAGACGCTTTTGGTGAATTCTTCGAAAACCACGAAACGCTTTTTGCTCATTTCCGAAACGGAAGCGGAAAAAGGCGAGCGACCGGCGGGACTTGTTCCCGAGGCGTACCAAGTGGTTTTGCCCGAAAAATCGAGCGATGAAATCGCTGCGGAAATCGATTCCGCCAAAAGCGAAATTTCCAAAATCGAAGCGGATTTGACGGAAAGCGCGGTTTTCGCGAAGTTGCTTTCGGACTATGAAAAATCGCTTGAAAAGGAAATCGAATTCGAGTCGGTTTATTCCGGAATGGAGCGGGACGCGGAGGAAAAGAACACTTCGCTTTCATGGATTTCGGGATTCGTTCCTGTGGATTCGCTTGCCGCGCTCAAGGAAACGGCGGCGCGTTCGAACTGGGCTTTGCTTTGCGAAGATCCTTCGGAGGACGATCCCGTTCCCACGAAACTCAAGAACAACAAGCTTGTGAGTCTGATTTATCCGCTCACGGATTTTCTCGACGTTACGCCGGGTTACCGCGAGTTCGACATTTCGGCTTGGTTTTTGCTTTTCTTCTGCGTTTTCTTTTCCATGATTTTCGCGGACGCTGGTTATGGCGCGTTGATTGCGGTTGTGGGATTGATTCTCGCGGGAAAGGCGAAAAAAGGCCAAAAATCGCTTTCGGCTTTGGTCGTGCTTTTGGGCGCGTGTACGATGGTTTGGGGCGTTCTCACTTGCTCATATTTCGGAGTGAACGCGAGTTTGCTTCCGCCGCAATTGGTGAGCCTTTCAAGCTCGCTTTTCTCGCAGCCGAAACTCGTCTTGCAGGGAATGAGCGCGGAGGCGGCGAAAAGCCTTGCGGACAAAAACCAGCAGATTTTCTGCTTTACGCTCGCATTGATTCAACTGAGCATAGCGCACATAACTTGCTGCGTTTCGAACGCGCGGCAAAAAAGCCTCAAGGCGGCGGGCGACTTCGGCGCGCTCCTGCAATTGTGGGGCACGTTCTATGTGGTGTTGAGCATGGTCGTTGCGGACGGCGTGAATTACACGTTCCCGCTTATGGACAACGGCCAAAGCGTGAATCTTTTCGGATTCGCTGCGCCGCATTATTTTCCGACGGCCGCGCTCGGGGTCTTGGGATTCGGCTTTTTGCTGAATTTCATTTTCTCGAACTACGAGGGAAGCGTCGGAAAGTCGATCCTTGAAAGTTTGAAGAACATAATCAGCGTTTTGCTCGGAATCGTCAACGTGTTCAGCGACATCGTTTCTTATATCCGACTTTGGGCGGTGGCCCTCGCGGGTGCGGCGATAAGCAATACGGTGAACGAGATGGCAGGACCTATGCTCGGAAAACTTTCGATGATAATCGTTGTGGTGATCCTTTTGTGTTTTGGACACGGCCTGAACATGATACTGAACGCGCTTTCGGTAATCGTTCACGGCGTGCGACTTAACACGTTGGAATTCTCGCAGCATTTGGGAATGGCATGGAGCGGCACGAAATACAAGCCGTTTTCAAATTGAGTTAATATCAATTAACTTGTGATTTCGGAAAAACGGGCGCAAGTCCGCTTGAATAAAAAATCTTCCGCTTTTTGCGGATAAATAGGAGTAATTTATGAACTGGGGAATGATTGGAGCCGGTGTGGTCATGGGAATTGCAGCTTTGGGAAGCGCAATCGGAATCGGAATCGCTGGACAGGGCGCGATTGGCGCGTGGAAACGCTGCTATTTGAACAACAAGCCCGCTCCGTTCTTGCTGGTCGTCTTCGCGGGTGCGCCGCTCACTCAGACAATCTACGGATTTTTGCTGATGAACACGATGCTCGGCGTTGCGCCCAACGCAAGTCCTGCTGCGCAGAGTTTCTTGCTCGGAATGGGATTTGCTTGCGGTTTGGCAATGTGCCTTTCTGCCGTGGCGCAGGGAAAAGCCGGTGCTGCTGGCAGCGACGCGCTTGGCGAAACCGGAAAGGGCTTTACCAACTACATCATGGTCGTAGGTCTCTGCGAAACTATCGCTTTGTTCGCGATGGTATTCGGCATGGTCGCGTCAGGCTCTCTCTAATAAATGACACGCACTGTTTCCATCGGTGGGAGCGGTTTGACCAAAAAACTGAATATCGGTGGCGGCAGTCCGATTTCTGTCCAAACAATGTGGAAGGAAGGAATTGCCGGCATCGAAAACGACTCGCAAAAATTTGAGCGCACTTTGCGCGCCCTTTCCGAATTGGAAGGATTGGGTTGCGACATAGTGCGTTTTGCCGTGCCAGATGAAGCCAGCGCGAAATCTTTGTGCGCGATCGCCGAGCGAACTCAAATGCCGCTTGTGGCGGACATCCATTTCGATTACCGCTTGGCTTTGGAATGCCTCAAGGGAAATGTCGCGGCAATCCGCATAAATCCTGGCAACATCGGAAGCCGCGAGCGAGTGGAAGCCGTGGTGAACGCCTGCCGAGAAAAGAACGTCGCGATTCGGATCGGCGTGAATTCGGGAAGCCTTCAAAAGGATTTGGCGGAAAGTGTCGCGGAAGGAAAAATTTCCCGTGGCGAGGCTTTGGCGATTTCCGCAGAGCGCGAAGCGCGAATTTTCGACGAACTCGGATTTTCGCAGGTAGTCGTGAGCATGAAGGCTTCGAGCGTCGCCGAAACAATCGATGCGAACGAGGCGTTTTCAAAAAAATTCGACATTCCTCTTCACATCGGAGTCACGGAGGCAGGACCTATAATCGGCGGAATCGTAAAAAGCACGCTCGCTTTTTCGGCTCTTCTTTCAAAGGGAATCGGCGACACAATCCGCGTGAGCCTTTCTTCTGCGCCGCAAAACGAAGTGATTGCTGGCTGCGAAATCCTGCGCGAATGCGGCAAGCGAAGCGGCGGCGTGAGAATCGTCTCGTGCCCGAGATGCGGACGCGAAGGATTCGACGTGCATTCCTTCGTGCAAAAGTGGGAGGCGCGCCTTCTTTCAAGTCCGAAGAATGTTACGATAGCCGTGATGGGCTGCGCCGTGAACGGGCCCGGAGAAGCGAAGCACGCCGACTTGGGAATAGCGGGCGCGGGCGGCAAGGCGATTATTTTCAAAAAAGGAAAAATAATCCGAACAATTCCCGAAGAAAATGCCGATAATGTCTTTGAAGAGGAATTCAATTCCCTTTAAAAAATGGAAATGACATTTTGAAGAAAATCGCTTTTTTTTCGCTTTTTACAATTTTTCTCGCGCTGAAAGTTTTTTCGCAGAGCATGGTTCGTCTTGAAAGCCTAGTCCAAAGCGACCGCATTTTGGCGAGGGCGCAGCATGCGTTCGACGCGGGGCAATATTCCGAAGCGATGACGCTTTGCGAAGAGGCGCGGCTCGCCCGCAGGAACGAAGTGCGCTGGAGCAGTTCTGTAATTGGAAACGTCCTTGCAGTGCCGGCCATAAAAAAGGCGGGACCTTTTATATCCGATTTAATGCCGATTTTGAAAGAGCGCGAGGAATACGATGCCATAGAAATTATCGAGAATCAAATCGAACGGCATGGCTCGGATTTCTTCGGCAATTCGCTTCCACGGCTTTACAGTTATCTTGAGAGTCTCGGCGAATATCCCGAAAGCGATTTTCTCCTCGCGAAAATTTATCGGCTCGAAGGCGAGTACGACTTGGCGATGCGTTATCTTGAACGCGCCCGAAGCCACAGCGACATACTCGACGTGCCTGCCGTGAAATTCGACATTCTCTATGAAATGGCGGACTTGGCGAATGTCTTGGGAGACGACACGACTTGCGAAAAGGCGCTTTTGCTCGTGGTGGAAGGAGACGGCCTTTATCGGAACAAGACGATGTACAACGCGATTGAAAAAAGCGTAAAGCTGAAGCGGCGTGGCGTGGATTTGGCGGAATATTTTTTGCAGCTTTTCCGCTCGAATGCCATCAATTCTATGAGCGCGTATTTTGAACTTGCGGACATTTTCGAAAGGCGCGGCGAGATAAAGGAAAGTTTTTATATGACGGCGTTCGGCGTGATTGTCGGATTTACGCATGTGGTGGAAATCCTTGACGACAGGCTCGGCGAAATCACGTTCGACGAAAACGAGCGGCGTTCGCTGGATCATTTTTTCGCGGAATGCGGCAAGAATGAGGACGTAATGTCGTGGATGCAGGAAAAAGGTTTGTGGCGTGGCTTTTTCGATATGGCCGTCCGCGCTCGAAAAAACGGCTGGAACGATTTCGCCACGTCGTTTTTGAAAAAAATATCGGATTTTTGCCCCGATGAATATTGGCGGACGGCGGCTGAATTGGAACTCGAAGACCGCTAGTAGAAGAG
>CAMWIU010000071.1 GCA_947174385.1 uncultured Treponema sp. | reverse complement strand
TCAGAAAAACCAAGCGCGAAAGCGCGCGATGCGAAAAACAAAAGAGAAAGAAGAAGCAGAAAAAACGCGCCGCGCACTTTTTTCATTACGCGCCTATTTGAAATAGCGCGCGAGCAAGCCTTTGAATCCGGCTCCGTGGCGAGCCTCGTCCTTTGCCATTTCGTGCACAGTGTCGTGAACGGCATCGTAGCCCAATTCTTTTGCTTTTTTCGCGAGCATGAATTTTCCTTCGCATGCGCCAGTTTCTGCCTCGACGCGCATTTCCAAATTCTTTTTGGTGTCGTTCGTGAGGGCTTCGCCCAAAAGTTCTGCGAATTTCGCGGCGTGCTCGGCTTCTTCAAAAGCATAGCGTTTGAAAGCCTCGGCGATTTCCGGATAGCCTTGGCGGTCGGCATGGCGGCTCATCGCCAAATACATTCCGACTTCGCTGCATTCGCCGTTGAAATTGTCGCGCAATCCCTGGACAACTTCCGCGTCCAAGCCTTTCGCCGAGCCGACTTCGTGCTCGCAGGCAAATCCTGCGTCATCCTTTACTTCCACCCAAGGATTTTTCGCGTGGCACTGCGGACATTCTTCGGGAGCGTTGTCGCCCGTAAAAACATAACCGCAAATCTTACATCTCCATTTCTTCATACAAACCTCCTATTCTAAAAAGTCGAAAGGAATTTCAATTTTGCAATCGACTTTTGCGCGCGCAAAGAACTTGTCACGACGCTTTATTTTAAATATAACAATTTTTTTCGAAAACGGCTAGGGAATTTTCGAAGAATTGAATTTTACTTCGCGGAACGAAAATTTTCGCTTCCGTAGGGGCTTCAAAAAAAACAGCAACGCTAATTTTTTGAATGAATTTACTGTTCAATCATCCTACTGCGTCTCCCAGTCGTGCAGGGTATCATGGACAAGTCCTTCAACCGTGCGCACAACAGCGTTTTTCAACTCGGCAATCGACTCGGACTGCAACGCGAGCCGCTGCGGGACGAACAGTTTGTATATCTCGACATCAAGCGCGGTGGCGATTTTCGAGAGAGTCTTGTCGCTCGGCCAAAGCCGCAAGCCCTCGATGGAACTCATTGTTTGCTCCGAAATCTGCGCTTTTTCCGCCATGTCAAACTGTGACCATCCCCTCATCTTGCGATATTTTTTGAGATTCTGACTGAGACATTCCCGTAATTCTTGAGATTCCATTCGATATAAGATTTCATTTTTATGAAAAATTTGGAACGTATGGAAAATACAATATTTTTCTACAGTGTTATTGACAATACAATTTATATTGTATTATAATTAGGTTATATTGTCATTTTTTGTATTCAGAATAGGTCGTACCCTAATAGTACGCACAACTGAAATAGGATTGTAAAACTATGCGCGAGCTTACAATTTTAATGCCATGCCTAAACGAGTCGGAAACGCTGGCAATCTGCGTCAGAAAGGCGAAAAGTTTTCTTACGGAAAACCAAATAGACGGAGAAATATTGGTCGCCGACAACGGCAGTACCGACGGAAGCCAAGAAATCGCGGCAAAAGAAGGAGCGAGAGTCGTGTCCGTAAGCGAGAAAGGCTATGGAAGCGCACTGATTGGCGGTTGCGACGCAGCGGAAGGAAAATATGTCATCATGGGCGACGCTGACGACAGCTACGACTTTTTCAATTTAATGCCTTTTCTAGAAAAGCTCCGGGAAGGTTACGAGCTTGTTATGGGAAACAGATTTCTAGGCGACATAGAAAAAGGCGCGATGCCGCCACTGCACAAGTACATCGGGAATCCAGTGCTCTCGTTTGTCGGGCGGCTTTTCTTCAAGAGCAAAATCGGCGATTTCCACTGCGGACTGCGCGGATACAACCGAGAAAGCATTCTGAAACTTGCCCTTAAGACCACAGGAATGGAATACGCAAGCGAGATGGTCGTCATGGCAGAACTGAGCCACCTGAAAATAGCTGAGGTGCCGACCACTTTGAAGAAGGATGGAAGAAGCCGTCCGCCGCATCTCAGAAGCTTCAGAGATGGCTGGCGACATCTGAAATTCCTTTTCATGCATACTCCAAACTGGCTGCTTCTGTATCCGAGCCTTGTCCTACTGATAGTGGGCTTGGCAGGAAGCGCGGCTCTTCTACTGGGCGCGGTCTCAGTCTTTCATGTATCGTTCAGTATCCATACGCTCTTGTACTGCGCATTCTTTCTGATGATTGGATTCAACGTCATTGACCTGTTCCTCATAGTAAAGCTCTACGCCTACAATCATCAGTTTATTCCGAAACAGTCGGCGACAAACTGGAATGATAAAATAAAAGAGGACACATTCATTTTTGGCGGCGCATTACTGGCGTTATTAGGAACAGCCTTGAGCATAACGGCTCTGCTTTACTGGAAAGGCACAGGATTCTCAGACCTCATGCCCGAAACCGTGATGCGCCTTGCGATTCCGGCCTGCGCACTACTTGAAATCGGGTTAGAATCGCTATTTTCAGGATTCATAATGGGGATTATGAAGATTAAGGTGAAAAACATCTAAATTATTGGAGGAAAAATGTTTACAAAGTTCTTTCACAACAAATTGGTTTACTCAAGAAGGATGACGCGACTTGCGGAACTTATTTCCAATATATTGAATGGGGGGGGGTATAACAATATCCTTGATGTAGGCTGCGGCGACGGAAGAATCGACAGCTACCTGATGCGCGACAATAAAGAGATTAAGATTTCTGGCATCGATGTTTTGGTTAGACCAGACACTTTTATAAAAGTAACCGAATACGACGGCCACCATATTCCGATGGAAGACAATTCGGTTGATGCGGTCATGGTAATAGACGTTCTGCACCATGTGGACGACCCCAAAGAATTGATGAAAGAAATGACTCGCGTTGCATCACAATCTGTCATCATCAAGGATCACATAAAAACAGGTCTAGTTTCTTATCTGAAACTTCGCCTCATGGATTATGTTGGAAACGCGCATCACCATGTGCGGCTACCATATAATTATCTGACAAAGAAGCAATGGGACGAACTGTTTAAGGAAAACGGTCTTGAAGTGCAGGAATATCTATCAGACCTTCATCTTTATACTGGACTTTTTCATCTGCTGTTTGACAGGAATTTGCATTTTATCGTGAAACTAAAAAAACGGAGTTCCCCAAGAGGCGAACTGGAGAATAAATATTATGAAAGAAAACAAAACGCGAGTTGCTGATTTTTTGAAATCGCACAGTCTTAAAATTGCCGTTCTTTTGTCCGTGGTTTTATCTTTGGTTTCTATAACCGTACCGCTGTGCATCACCCGTTTCGAAAGCCTCCGCGCATTGGTCGTTTTTCTTGGGAGAAAACTTCTGAATCGTCCAATGACACTGCGTCGGCTTCCGTACCTCACATCGTTCCGATACATCGCATGTTGTATAACAGTAAGTCTGTTCTTGGCAAGCCTTTTACTTTTTTGCCTATGGCGGAACAAATTTGAAAATTCTGACAAACTACAAAAACTTGCCATAGCCATTACGGGAACATTTGCCGCAATGTTCGTCCTGCTCGCTCTTGACGGGGGGCATAACTGGGGCGGAGATTTTTCTGAGTACATAGCCCAAGCGCGGGCAATTGTTACTGGAACGATTGACGAGCAGGTAAAAAACAATTCTTACATCATAGGCAACTCCACACCTCTCGGAGACATTGTTTATCCGTGGGGATTTCCGCTCATGCTTACGCCGTTTTACGCGCTGTCCGGAAAGAGTCTTTTCTTTTTAAAACTGCCTGTCATGCTCTGCTTCTCGGTTTCCGCTATATTCTGCGCACTTCTGTTCAGAAAGCACTTTTCGTTTTTTCAGGCTGAACTGCTGACCCTTTTTGTCGTCGCGAATCCAGTAACCATTCTTTTCTGCAATCAAGTTCTTTCCGACATTCCGTTCATGTGTCTTTCCCTCGTAACGCTGTATTTTTTCGACGGGCTGTTCTACACAACGGACAAAAAGAGGCAGACTGTTTTCGGTTTTTGCTCCGGTGTTTTTTCGTTCCTTGCGTTTATGACGAGAACAAACGGAATCGTTTTTCCGTGTCTGCTCGCCGCACTGCATATTCTCCACCTGCTTTCAAAAAGCAACAGAATCAAATCAACAATGTCTAAACTGAATTTCAAAGAGTTCGCTTCCCTGAATCTCACAGCGCACCTGCTCCCTTACTTTCTATTCGCGCTTCTCTGCATAATTCAGAATCTTTTTTTGCCGAAAGCGGGCATGACTCATCTAAGCCTTTATTTTCCAATTTCACCGACCAAAACCATAAAAAACGCGCTGTACTATTGCCAAGTATTCAGAGACTTTTTTCCGTTCAGAAGAAGTATTTCAATTTTATTCTACGCATACTTCGCGCCTCTTTTCATATACGGCCTTGTCCGCCATATATTCAGACTACCAATTCTTTCAATTTATCTTTTCGGAACAATGGGAATCCTTCTTTTTGCTCCATTCACAGGAGGCATCCGCTATGTATTTTCTGCAATTCCCGTGATGATTGTTTTTGCGGGCTACGGAGCGCGAGAACTTATGGACAATCTTGTCAACAAAGATAAGCCCATGCGGTTCGCTGTATTTTTGGAAATCGTTTCGGTGCTCGCCTGCATTCAAATATACTCAGCGAGCAGCAAGGGAATGGACGAATACGGTGCGTATTCGGTTGACGCAAAGGAAATGTATGCGGCGATAGAAACAGAAACCGAAAAGAACAACAAAATAATTTTCTTTAAGCCTCGCGTGCTTTATCTTGAAACAGATAGGCTCGGCTTTCAGACTGCGAACATTGAGCGGCTCTCTGACGCAGACTACCTGCTTCTTTCAAAAGACGGATACGGAACATTCGATTACGACATAGAAAAGCAATATCCTGTCGAGAGCGGAAGCCTTCAGAAGATTCTAGAGAACGACACGATGAAACTGTATAAAATTATTTCCAAAGAGCAAGAATTATCGCGAGAATGAATTTTAAACATTGCAAAAATCTCATAAATGTAATAGAATAGAATGAACGACAGAATTTTGTCGCAACTTTTAACGCAAAGCCCGCGGGAAGCGCGATGCGATTTTCCAAGGCGATTTTGCCGTTGGCAAAAATTCATTCAAATTTTATTCAAGACCGAGGGAAAAAATGGTCATCCTCACACTCAACTGCGGATCAAGTTCCGCGAAATATCAGGTTTACGATTGGAACAAAAAGGAAGTCCTTGCGACCGGCGTTGTGGAGCGCGTTGGCGCGGAAGGCTCGTGCATCACGCACAAGGCGAAAGGCAAGAAAACCGAAACCGCGTCTCCTTGCCCGACGCACAAGGAAGCGATCGAGCTGATTATAAAAATGCTCACGGACAAAGATGTCGGCGTGATTGACGACATGGGCGTGATTGAAGCCGTGGGACATCGCGTTTTGCATGGCGGCGATAAATTCACGAAATCCGTAATCATCACGAAAGAAGTTTTGGAAACTTTCCGCTCTGTTCAAGATTTGGGACCACTCCACAATCCCGCGAACATCATGGGAATCGAAGCGGCGCAAAAAGTTTTGCCGAACGTTCCGCATTGCGCAATCATGGACACGGCTTGGCATCAGACTATGGACGAAGTTGCGTTCATGTACGCCGTTCCGCGAGAATGGTACACGAAATATTCAGCGCGTCGATACGGATTCCACGGAACTTCGTTTTTGTACACGTCAAAGCGGGCGGCAGTTCTTTTGGGAAAAAAGCCTTCCGAAACGAACCTCATCATTTGCCACATCGGAAACGGCGCGTCGGTCTGCGCGGTGAAAAACGGCGTTTGCTATGACACTTCGATGGGAATCACTCCGCTCGAAGGTCTCGTGATGGGCACTCGATGCGGCGACCTTGACCCTGCCCTTCCATTCTACATCATGCGAAAAACCGGAATGAGCGCGGACGAAATGGACAAGGCGTTGAACAAAAAATCGGGATTGCTCGGAATCACGGACGGAAAATTTTCCGACGACCGCGACATCGAGCAGGGCGCGGCGCAAGGCGACAAACTTTGCCAGCTCGCAATCGACATGAGATGCTTCCGGCTCAAAAAATACATCGGCGCGTACAAGGCGATTTTGGGACGAGTGGACGCAATTGTTTTCACGGCTGGCGTTGGCGAACGCGGTCCCGTGACGCGAGCGGCAAGTCTCGAAGGACTCGAAGAAATCGGAATAAAATTGGACGCGCAGAAAAACGAATGGTCGTTCGGCGGCAACGCAGAAACTTGCATCAGCGCGGATGATTCGCCGACAAAAGTTTTCGTCATTCCCACCGACGAAGAATTGGTGATGACCGAAGACGCTTACGCTTTGACGAAGGGCACTTACGACGTGCACACAAATTTCACGTATTCGTTCCAAGATCCAAACTACGTGAACAAGGCGCGCGAAGAAGGCTTCAAGGCTGATTTGGTAAAACGCCCGAACATGGCGAAAATCGTCGCAAAGCCGCCAATGGGAAAATAGTTCAATTTTGCCTGCGTTGCTAAATTGTTGCGGCGCGGGCAACTTAAACATTTCCTATTTAGAAAAGACGATTTTCTAAATTTTAAAATTGCCGTAAACATGGCAAAATCACCTTTTTCCTTACGACGAATCTCTACTTACCACCAAGGTAAGTCAGGAAGTTTCAGTGCTTCAAAAATATCTGCCGCCATTGCCATTAACGTTTCGTTAAATGCGAAATGGAACACGACATAAACCGCAATTGAAGCAAGAACAACGAAGCCAAGTTTTATGAATATCAGCGCGGAAGAAAATCCGCACGAATATTCAAAAATTATGTGAAGAAGCAAAACGAAAATCAAGAACAAAAGGAATTTGTCGCCAGTCAAAAACCAAGCGAGGTATGTCATCGCGAGCGTCAAAACTGAAATGACTTTTTTTGTTCCGCTTTGCGCCGCCAAAAGGACGCAGATTTTCAAAGCACCAAAAACTACGAGGCAAATTCCTACAAGATAATGTTGCGCCGCCTCGACATTCTTTGGCAGACTGGATTCCGTGATTTTTATTTTTACCAAAGCGTCTCCGATTTTTCCAACAAAAGAAGAATAGTTGTAAAGTGGCTTTGAAATTTCGTCTGTCAAGAGCGAGGGTTTTATCGCCACGACAACAGCCACCATGAAAACGAGGCTTGCCACGATGTCCAAAATTGAAAGAAAAGTCGTGAGTGTTATTTGCTTGAATGACGAAGCTTCGGCATATTCTTCTTGAGTCAGAGATTTTTTCTTTTTTGAAAGTTTTTCTTTACGAGGCTTTTCTTCGCTTTCTTTTTCAGCGACGGTCTCTTTGTTTATGGTTTCATCGTCTGACTTTTTTCTCTCCTTTTCTGATTCTTTTGAACTTTCCTCGCCGCCTTTTTCCTCACCAAAAGTTTTTGTTTCTTGCGTGCCGTCTTTGGATTTTGTGTTCTGTGTTTTTTCATGGGATTCTCTTTGTTGCACGGAATTTTCATCGCTGCCTTTTTGAGGCTCGCCATTTACGGTTATTGAAATTTTTACCCCAATGGTTTTGAAAAATTTTTTCACAGGTTTTAAAATCTTTTTCGCCAACTTTGATGCCTCGTTCGCTTTTTTCGTAACAAACTTTGCAATAAAATTATCTTTTAAGTTCATAAGAAACCTCCAGTTTTTTATTTTTTGAACTCTTTAAAATGCCGTCGCAATTTTTCCACTTTTAATCGCGTCTTCTTTTAGCCGCAAATAAGCGTTCGCGAAGGTCAGCCGCATGTATGGAATTAAATAAATTATGACAATTCCGAACGACGAAAGAGTCAAGATAAACCAACCGAAAAAACTCAGGAATAAAACCGCCAGTTCCTTTTTCCTGCCTTCAGTGATTCTTTGGCTTGCTCGCATCGCGGCCTTTACGCCAATTTTAGGATTGTCCGCGAGAATGAAAAATGTTTGCGAATATTCAATCCACTTGATTATCGCAGCCGGAAAAAACAGAACATACAAAATAATTTTTGCAAAAAGAAACCAGCCTGAAACAAATCCAAAGAGCCAAAGCTTTTCTATTTTTTCTGGAACTGCGTCCGTGTCAAGTTTTTCCTCCGACTTTGCCATTTCAAGATAAATCGAGTCGCGTATCAAGTGCACTATGTTTGAAATTGAAAAACAAAGAGCCAAAGAAAAAATGATTTTAAAAATTATTTTGATTAGAATGACTTGTGGCGATTTGTCGCTGTTCAAGGCAAAAAAAATAAAAATGGAATAAAAACTTGTTCCACCACCTTCAATGCTGAGCGCGACGAACATCACCAAAAGGAAAAACCTGTTCAGATGCAATTTTTCCCTCGCGGATTTTTTCAATTCCTTGCGATTGAGCATAGCTTGAAAATCTCCTTTTCATTTAAATGAATATCCTTTAATTAATTGTACCGCGATTTTCCGCAGAAAACTCGAAGTTAAAATTGACGACGCTTAATTAGTCGTCAATTTTAATTGTTCCACAACGAAAGACGGCCGCGCCTATCTTTGCACCGTGGCTTCTTTTATTTTCGCGGCTGTTTCCGCGCCGCAAAGATATTCCACCATTGCCATCGCGAACTGTTCGGCCGCGCCCGCGCCTCGCCCCGTAATCACATTTCCGTCAACCACGAATGGCTCTTCGGGACAATGCTTTGCGCCAGCCATCGCCACGGCAACAATGTCATCGCCGCCGCAATATTCGGAAAGATTTTCATTCATTCCGGGAAAACAAGTGTAGCGTTTCCCTGCGAGCACGCCAGTTTTCGCGAGCACCACGACAGGGGCTGCGCAAATCGCCGCGACCAATTTTTTCTTTTCGAACATTTTTTTTATGAAATCAAGCGCAGGCGCGAAAGCCGCCACGTTCTTAGAGCCAGGCATTCCGCCCGGAATAAAAACCGCGTCCGGCAAATCCGAATTCGATTCCGCAGAAAATTCCTCGAACGTTTTGTCCGCCTGAACCGTAACATCGTGCGAACTTGTGACCAAGCGTCCGGAATTTCCAGCCACAGGCAGCGCGACCAAAACCACGTCCTGCTTTGCGCGGCGCAAATAATCCACGGGCGTGAGCGCCTCAATTTCCTCGAAACCGGGCGCAAGAAAAACTGCAATCTTCGACATAATTTCCTCCTAGAAAAAAATCAATTTCGGCGAAGCCGAATTTTTCAAGCAAGTCGTAAGGCTTGCGACCAATATTGTGCGCATTAAAACGCCCTGACTGCGCGAACGGCGAAACCAATGCCCTCATTGCTAAGACCGTCGTCGTATTGATTGCCGTTGCTGAAATCCTGAGACCATACGGACTCATAATGATCCTTTGATGATGACCAATGCCGTACTTTATTGTTTATGATTCCCATTTTAACAAGATTCTTGTATATCAGATCCAGTTCTGTTTTGCTCGGAAGATACCATTCGCCCTTTTTTGTCATGTTTGTAGAATACTGCGAGCACGCTTCCGCCGCGCAGTTTGAAGGTCTGAGCAGTTCTTGATGCTTATAACTCGTGATAAGAGCCGTATTTAGTTTTCCCGCGCCCACACCATCCGTCGTGTTTACATAACACCATCCTCTCTTCCACCTGCATGGACACAAAGCCATTTCCCCCAGTTCTTCTGACGAGCATTCCAAATAGTGGCAGATGACGGGGCTTGCATCGTCCGAATCCTGGACGGGAAATCCCGCCTCGGAATAATAGAACACGATGCCGCCGCCCGGCCCTTTGTCACCGATTTTGTACTTTCCCGCCGCATTTTGTTCCTGCGCAAACGCGCCATGTGCAAACACGAACGCGGCCGCAATCGCGCAAAATGCAAAAATCGCAATGAAAAATTTTCGATTCATCTTTCGCCTCCCATAAAATCAGATTTGGAAAATTCGATTTTGCAATCGGATTTTGCGTGCATTTCATTCTAGCATTTTTTTTGGCGATGTTCAAGGCGCGGCTTGCGATGTGCTCACATCAGACTGACTTTATGTTTAATAATTTGAAAGCTCTTCAAATATTTGCCCGTAATCTTCTCTGTGCCAAAAAATGTTTTTTTTCCTTTTCCATACTTTATAAGTAAGCAGCTCACCGCTTTCGCCGTCGTAACGAAACCAGCCTATCCAGTCACGGGGATTTCCTTCTCTGATTTCCGGATGATAATACCTTTGTCCTTCAACCTCATCTATGCTCCATGGAAGTTCCCCTGACGTTCGATAAAATCGAATCTCTATTGTTTTTTCGCTCTTGCCGGGATTTCTCTTGAACAAGGCTTCCTTGCACTGCGACAAGATTTCGTCGGTGAGAAAATCGTCTGCCGCCCTTTGCAGAAACTCATACAATTCGCGTATGTCTTCTGGCTGATTCTTTACGAGAAAATAAAAATCGCAGATTGTCTCATCATAGAACTCCCAGTGATAGCAGCCGTCATAATAGGGCATCCGCTTGATTTTTGGCGGCTCTTCCGTGCAGGACATGCACAGCATGAGCAGGAATGAGAATACAATTGGCATCGTAACTTTCATATTTATAATTATAGTTCTCTGCGGATTTTTTTCAACATTCGCGCTCACCTGCGACGCGGGTAATATTCATAATCATCGCCCCGCTTCCTGCTGCTCTTTCTGCCAATCGTCGTAGATTCCGTTCATTCGTCTTGTTAGCCATAACATTGCCGGAGTATATGCCCGCTCTGCTCCGTCTGCCGGAAAATCGAACTGTTCCAAATTAAATTCCATGATCTTATCAATTTCATTGTCATTTATATAAGTTGCGATATTCACTTCACTCAAAGAACGTTCTGTATTTGAAAAAAGCGATATTTTGTCTCCATTTGCATTGATATCATAATCTTCTCCCCTCCCAAGTGGTACACGAAATACAAAATCCAGCCCTTTTAGCACTTCCGGTATATTTGCTATATGAAACTGCATTTGCTCTAGTTCTTGCGGAGTGTCCTGTCTAAAAGATTTTGTTTTGAATTTTATCAAAATCAATTCATTTTTTCTTTTCACACGAAATATTGAAGAACCTACAGGCTCTTTAAAAATTCTTCCTTCACTATCAGAACTGTTCCCCAAATTGTACAATTCATCATTTGTGGATTTAACTCTGTACAATTTTCTCACGACTATTACTTTGCCATTCTCATATATATCTTGCATGCATTCGTCAGAAGTGTTATCAAAAATCTCTCGCAATCGTTCAGATGGACCAGTATAACTTTCCAATGCCGAAACAGGATCAAGTTCTGGAGCACTCATGTAAAAATCATAAAATTTTTGATAGTTGTCAAGCAAATATAGTAATGAATTATTTCCCAAAAAATTTCCTGCTTCATTATATGCACTTCCCGATCTATATCTGTCTGAATCTATCTTGCGTGTTATTTCCCAAAGAAACCAACCATTCACAATAGAAACATCTTCATAAACAATATCATTGTTTTTTTTTCTTTTACAGCCATTGATCTCCATGCGGACATCATTTTTCAATGAAATGTCAATGCCGATTACATTTTCCTCGTCATCCTCATTGTAAACAGTATTTATTGCCACGACATTTTGATGGCTCGATATTTCTTCAAGCATGGCTTTTTTTTCTCGCTCATCGGAACACCATGTGAATAAAAGAAATATCGCCACTATCCAATACATCCATATATTTGAAATTATATCCATAAAAATCACCTGCTTTTATTTTAATTCTTTTTGAATTCTGAGACAATATCAAGCACAAACAACTTATGTTCATTGTTTCCATAAACATATCGGAATATTTCAAATCCACTGTCCAAATTTAATTTCCGAGCGAGCAATTCAAAATCGTTTTCCGTCAAGGTGTTGCCGCTCCAAATGCACCATGCCAAATCGCCTTCCTGTAGCGGCCAGCCCAAGAATTCGGCAGCGACCTTTTCATTTTCGCCAAATTTTGAAATCAAAAACTCGTTCTTCGATTTTTGATAGAAAAAACGCGCAACAAAAGGCATGGCATTTTTTCCCGCAAAATCGTAAACGGCAACATCGCAGTTTTTCTTTTTCAGCATCTTCCAAAATATTTCGTTACGGTTGCTCAAAAATATTGCCATCATGCATAAAAAGAAAGCGGCGACCAAAAATTTTATCCGCGTTGAAAGTTCAATGTTTTTCATGGGAAAACAAAACAGAATGCAGACCGTATATTAGTTCATCATCAATTTCATTCATATCGATCAAGCCGTTCATTGAGATCATTTTTGTTTCGCGTTCCTGTTCATCCGCAAATCTGTTGAAGCGACGTTCTTCATAATTATTCAACACCATTTTCCCCGCAGAATATTCAAAACGAAGGACAGAAACTACAATGTATCTGCTATCACCAAAACTTTGTTGTATACAAAGCAAATTATTCTCTTGTTTTATAAATTGAAGTCCTTCGCCCACATCGTAATCTTCTAGTCGAATTGACTCCATCTTTGCAATTAAAACCGAATCCTTTTTCACTTCGATAATCTTCGTGCCAATATTTAAATCAGTTCGAGGCTGCCCTTCGCTGACTTCGATTTCAAGGACGACTTCATCATCGTTTTCGGAAAAAGAAAATGAATGGCGTTCGACTACTTTTTTGGAAGCATGACAATTTGCCGATACAATCAGAAGAATCGTTGCCGCAATGAATGTCGATTTTATTTTCATTTTTCCATTTCCTTTTTTCGCCTTCGCGAGTTTTTCGAGATGCCATTATGGAAGCGAAAATTTATATTGAAATTATATCAGATTTTTCATAGAATA
>CAMWIU010000070.1 GCA_947174385.1 uncultured Treponema sp. | reverse complement strand
TGTCCAAAACCGTGAGCGCGGGATTTGCGATCGTCTCGCCGAAAACCAGTTTCGTGTTCTCGCGGAACGCCGCGTTCAGTTCCGCTTCCGAAGCGTCGGGAGAAACGAACGTGACTTGGATTCCCATTTTCGCCATCGTGACGGAAATCAGGTTGAACGTGCCGCCGTAAATCGAAGACGAAGCCACGATATGTCCGCCGTTTTCGCAGATGTTGAACATCGCAAAAAAATTTGCAGCCTGCCCGCTTGAAGTGAGCATCGCGGCAGAGCCACCCTCGAGCGCGGCAATCTTGGCGGCGACAAAATCGCACGTGGGATTTTGCAGGCGCGAATAAAAATAACCGCTCGCCTCCAAGTCAAAGAGCCGCCCCATATCTTCGCTCGTGTCATATTTGAACGTGGTGGATTGCACAATCGGAATTTCGCGCGGCTCGCCGTTTTTGGGCGTGTAGCCCGCCTGAACACATTTTGTTTCGATTTTCATAAAAATATGTTATCACGAATTTGCAAAAAGAGCAAGTCTGCGGAAAATGCACAAACATTATTTTTGGTCGAAAGTCAAATTTTAAATTTATTATTTGGGCGGCTTTTTGTTACGCTGCGCTTCACAAAAACCAGGCTTTTCGCACTTCGCCGTCTTGCGCGGCTCATCCTTCCGTGCGCACTTCGTGCTCTCTACAGGACTGCCTGCGGCAGGTGCTACAATCCTTGCCGCACGAGTCATCGAATTTTATTTTGCCTTTTTTTCAAACTCAACGCAAATCCTGTCGATTATATCGACCGCGACTTCGGCCTTTGTTTTTTTGTTATATTCAATCGCGTTGTCCGCCGAAATGATTGCAACTTTGTTGTAGTCGCTGCAAAAAGTTGTGCCTTCGTTTCGAGTTGAATTAAGCACGATGAAATCAAGATTTTTTTCTTTCAATTTGCGCCGTGCATTTAATTCTTCGTCATTTGTTTCAAGCGCAAAGCCAACAAGGATTTGCCTTTCGCCCTTTGCCTTTCCCAAAGCCTGAGCAATGTCGTGCGTGGGACAAAGGCGCAAAACAAGATCGTCTTTTTCGCGCTTGATTTTTTTTTCGGCGATTTTTTCAGGACGAAAATCTGCAACGGCGGCGCACAAAATTGCGGCATCGGCCTGTGGAAAAATCTCGGTTGCGGCATCGTACATTTCATGGCAGCTTTCCACATCGATGCGCTGGATTCCTGCGGACGCTTTGAGCTGCACAGGGCCGCTTATCAGCGTAACTTGCGCGCCTCTTTTGCGGCATTCTTCTGCCAAAGCAAATCCCATTTTGCCGCTTGAATAATTTCCGATGAATCGCACGGGATCAATTTTTTCGTAAGTCGGGCCTGCGGTAATCATAATTTTTTTGCCCGCAAGTTCTTGCGCATCGTTGAAAAAATTTTCCAGCACTTCAACTATCGTTTCAGGCTCTTCCATCCGACCTTTGCCTTCCAATCCGCTGGCAAGAAATCCAGTTTGCGGCTCGATGAAATGATTTCCATAGGAACGAAGTTTTTCGATATTCGCCTGCGTCGAAGGATGCGCGTACATATCCAAGTCCATCGCGGGCGCAATAAAAACAGGCGCTTTCATCGACAAGTATGTAGTCACGAGCATATTGTCGGCAACGCCGTTCGCAAACTTGCCCAAAGTGGTCGCCGTGCACGGAGCGACAAGCATCGCGTCCGCCCACAATCCAAGGTCAACATGCGAATTCCAAGTGCCGTCGCGCCCAGAAAAAAATTCGCTCACCACAGGCTTGTGCGTCAAAGCGGACAATGTTATCGGCGTAATAAATTCTTTTCCCGACGGCGTTATCACAACTTGCACTTCCGCCCCGCGCTTTATGAGTTCGCGTATAATCAGGCACGATTTGTATGCGGCGATGCTTCCCGTAATGCCCAAAACTATTTTTTTGCCATCCAGCATTTTTTTCTCCAAATAAAAAGTTGACGACATTTCAGGCAACTTTTTATCATATCTCCGATTTTTGAAATTTCTTCAGGGCGCATTTTTTGCTCGCGAAATTTTCGCGAGCAAAAAACCGTGCTTTCCGCACTTCCGTTTTCACTTCATTCTTCCGTAAGCACTTTGTGCTTACTCCAGAACGCCTTGCGGCGGTGCTCCACATATGCCGCTCCGCGTCATTTGCATGAGCGGAAATTATTTAACTCGCCACTCACGTGGCTTGCGCATCACTTGCGCGAAATAACGTGGCATTCAATTTTCAATTCACAATCGCATCAATATTTGCGCGGCCGGCCATTACGAAAGGCAGAACATCTTCTTCCGCATCAATTCGAACACGCACGAAAAACGGCTTTTTATTTTTCGCGGCAAAAACGGTTTTCGCCCAATCAGGATTTTCGTTCGCGTCCAACGCCTCGATTCCGAAGCCGCGCGCAATCGCAAGCAAATCAGGACTTTTCGAAAAAATGCTCGCGCTGTAATTTTTTCCGAAAATATATTTTTGCTGCTGTCTCACCATTCCGAGCACGCCATTTTCCAAAACAATTACCGTTACATTCAGCCCAAGTTCCGAAAGCGTCGCCAATTCCTGAATGTTCATCATAATCGAGCCATCGCCGGAAAAGCAAATTATTTTTTTTTCGGGATTTGCCAATGCCGCTCCAATGGCGGCAGGAAGCCCGAAGCCCATCGTGCCGAGCGAAGCCGAAGTCAAAAAAGTGCGTGTTTTCAAAACCGGAAAATATTGCGCCGCCCACATTTGGTGCTGACCGACATCCGTGGTAACGATGAGATTTTCTTCACTCGTGCCGGCAGCTTTTGCCAACGCGGGAATTTCCGAAATGAATTTTCTTGGATTTACCGAAGCGGAATTTTTCGCCGCGCCGCATTCAATCGAAAAAGTTTCTTTGCGCAATTTTGAATTTTTTTCAACCCAAGATTTTCTTGCCGCAATTTTTTCTTTTTTGAACGAAGATTTTTTTTCGCGCAAAAGTTCGTTCAACAAACTGAACGCGCTTTCAATGTCGCAAACCAGCGAAAGATTGGCGCGGAAAATTTTGTTCACTTCGGCGGCATCAATATCGATGTGAATGATTTTCGCATTCGGACAAAATTGCGTTCGCAATCCCACGGCTCGATCATCAAAACGCGAGCCACATGCAAAAACCAAATCGCTTTCGTGCATGGCTTGATTCGCGGCGATGCTTCCGTGCATTCCGAGCATTCCCAAAAACGCATCGTCATCCGCGCTCACTACGCCCAGGCCCATCAAGCTGGAAACCGCGCTCGCATCGTAAAGCCGCAAAAATTCGCGCACGAATTTTTCTCCTTCCGCAGAATTGCATCCGCCGCCCAAATAAAGCACGGGCCGTTCCGCCTGCGAAAGCGCATTCAAAATCGAATTGAGCGTAGAAGCGATTTCTTTTTTTTGCGCATGAAACCGCGCGGATTTTTTTTCAAAATTGATTTTTGGCCATGAAGAAAATTCCACGACTTCTTCCTGAACATTGCGCGGAATATCAAGCAGCACAGGCCCAGGCCGCCCGCTCGTGGCAATTTCAAACGCCTTTGGAATCGCATCAAAAAGTTCTCGCGCGGATTTTATCATCATGCTGTGCTTGGTAATCGGAAACGAAAGCCCGAACGTGTCCGCCTCTTGAAAAGAATCCGTTCCAATCATCGAAGTGTTCACTTGCCCCGTAATCGCGACAATCGGAATTGAATCGCAGCGAGCGTCGGCAATCGCAGTAAGAAGATTCATCGCGCCAGGTCCGCTCGTTGCCATGCAAACGGCAGGAAGCCCTGTCGTGCGCGCCATTCCTTGCGCGATAAATCCAGCAGCCTGTTCCTGCCTCACAAGAATATGCCTGATTCCGCTTTTCGAAAGTTCGTCATAAAGCGGCAGAATCCAACCGCCCGGAATTCCCGCGACGGTATTTATTTTGTGCATCTTCAAAAGTTCGCAAATAATTTGTGCGCCATTTTTTTTCATATTTACATTATAAGAATTATTTTACGGAATGTAAAGTGCGAAAAAGATTGCGCTGATTTTAAAATCCGAATGTCGGACTTTGCATCACTTTTCAAGAAAATAAATTTTTTATATAATTACTTTTATGTTCAAAAGCAAATTGAAAAAATTGATTTTATTTTTCGCGCTTATTTTTTCATTTTCAACTTTTGCGGAAACATTTGCAGGCAACAGAATTTTTTCATTGGATTTGGGATATCTTGGAACAGGTTTAAAAAACAATGGATGGGGACTCGGACTAAATTACGAAATCGCCATTTTTGATTTTCTGGCCGTGCGACCAGGCTTTTCGCACATGACACTTTTTCCAAGCGGCAGCGACACAATTTGTGCGACAGTCGGAATAAATTTTGATTTGCTATTTTATCCGTTTTTCAAAGGACTTGAAGGTCCTTATATCGCAGGCAGATTTGGCACAGAATTTGCAATGTTCCCAAACAATGACAAAATGAAAACTGAAACCGCGCTCATGGCGACTCCTTTTTTGGGCTGGAAATTTTCAGTGCGAGAACTTGTGTTTTTTGACATATTTTTTGGCTACAGATTTTTGCTGAACAAATCCCAATTTTCAAACGAAGAAGTCGCAAGCCATTACGGAAACAAATTCCAATACGGCATAAAAATAAAACTCAACTTGAGAAAAATTTATTCCTCGATTTTTAGCAAAGAGGAAAAAGAAAAAAATGTTGATTTTCAAACTGGTGAAGAAAAGATTTCGTAGCAAGGCAAATATTTTTTATAAAAATCCGATTCTATCGCAAGTCAGATTTTAAATCCATTTGGCACAAAATTTTTTCAATTTGCGATATTTTAAAGTTTTATCGCAACCGCAATTTGCAAAATTCCTATTATTTTTCAAAACTTGCGATATTTTTATCGCAAGTCAAATTCACAAAATTCTTATTTTTTCCAAAATTTGCGATATTTTTTATCGCAAGTTGGCAATAAGATTGCGATATTTTTTGAAATTTTATCGCAAATTCTTATATTTTTATCAAAAATTTTTCAAAATTTATCGCAAATTAAATTTTCACAAAATTTTTTTGCTTTTCTCGAACTTTGCGATTTTTCTTGAATTTTTTCAAAGTTTGCGATATTCTTATCGCAAATAAAATATTTTTCGGCATGCGCAGACGCACAATAAACGCAGAGGACAATTTTTATGAAAAAATACGCGATTCAATTTTTAGTTATATTTTTGATTTTCATTTCAAATTCAAATGCCTCTGATGCAAAATGGAAATCTGTTCAAGATGTTGATTTGTCCGAATCTATTGCGGATGAAAACAATAATTGTTTGACTTCGGTTGAAAAGTTTGATCTTAAAAATAATTTTTCGCTTATAATAAGGCCTGTAATTAAAACAGAAAATGAAAACAAAATTATTTGCACACAAATATATTTGCAATCCAATGGCAACCTGCTGCTGATTCTTGACGGCGAAGACGCCATCAGTTTTTTTCGCGGTGCCACAAAATATCTTTTCAGATATCAGTATATCGATTTCGACAATTATTTTTGCCTTACAAAATATGACGACGCATACTATTATTATTTGTTTGACAAACGAAATGGCAATATGGTCTTAAATGAATTTCTTGGTTCTGCCGATTTAAATCACAATATAATTTTTTACTTGAATGAAAATGACGAAATGATTCTGTACGATTTGGAAGCAAACAAAAAACATAACATTGAAAAATATATTGACTATGGCAAATATGGCTCAATGTCATACTGGAAAGATTTTAAAATTATGGACATCACAGAAGAAAATTATTTGGTTTTATTTTGGGGCAGGCGTGACAAAAATGGAGATGAAGTGTCTCAATTGATAACCGTGCCAAAATGATAAAATGTCGTTGTTGATGAGATACACAAAATTCGCGGCATGTTCAAATTGCACAAAATCAGATGACAAAACGACGCGCTTTTGTTATAATTAAATCGCGTTTATGCAAATTGAAAATATGTCAAATTTGTTTTCACACGATGCGGCGGATTTTGTCGGCGCGAAGCCCGAAGCGGTTTTGAAAAATGTTTTCGGTTACTCGGAATTCCGCGCGGGACAAAAAGAAATCATTCAAAACATTTTGTCGGGTCGCGACACTTTGGCGGTTATGCCGACTGGCGGCGGAAAATCTTTGTGCTATCAAATTCCCGCGCTGATTTTTTCGGGCGTTACGATTGTGGTTTCGCCGCTCATCGCGCTTATGCAAGACCAAGTGGGCGCGCTCAAAGAAGCCGGCGTGAACGCGGTGTTTTTGAATTCCTCGCTTGAATACGAAGAATATGTTCAGACGATAAAATCCATAAAATCAGGCGAGGCAAAATTGATTTACGTTTCGCCCGAAGGTTTGGCGACTGAGCGAGTGAAAAATATTTTCCGCGAGACGAATCTCAAAGTGAGTTGCATCACGATTGACGAGGCGCATTGCATAAGCGAATGGGGGCACGACTTCCGCCCGGACTATTTGGAAATCGCTTCGTTCCGAAAAGAATTTCCTGACGCGCCTTGCCTCGCGCTCACGGCGACGGCGACAAAGCAAGTTCGACAGGACGTTCTCAAAAATCTTGATTTGAAAAACGCGAGCGTTTTGGTTTCCAGTTTCAACAGGAAAAATATTTTTCTGCAAGTCCAGCCGCGCATCGACGGCACAAGGCAAATCATTTCGTTCATAGAAAATCACAAGGACGAAAGCGGAATAATTTATTGCCTTTCGCGAAAGGAAGTCGATTCGCTTGCGGAAGAATTGCAAGCGCAAAATTTTTCCGCACTTCCTTATCATGCGGGCTTGAGCGACGAAGTGCGAAGCGAGAATCAGAAAAAATTCATCCGCGATCAAGTTGACATAATGGTCGCCACGGTCGCGTTCGGAATGGGAATCAACAAGCCCAATGTTCGCTACGTGATTCACTTTGCCTTGCCAAAATCAATCGAACAATATTATCAGGAAATCGGGCGGGCGGGAAGAGACGGCTTGCCAAGCACCGCGCTTCTTTTGTACAGCGCGGGCGACGCTCATCGCGTGCGATATTTTTTCCGCGAAAAGGACGAGGAAGAATCTTTCAAAAGCGAAAAACTTTTGCAGGCGATGCTCGATTTTGCCAACGCGCGAAAATGTCGCCGTCAAGTTCTGCTGAATTATTTTGGCGAAAAATACGAGCCAAAACTTTGCGCGGAAAACGCCGCGAATTCCGAAAACCAATTTTGCTGCGACATTTGCGAAGGCGGGGGAATAAAAAATCAGGACGTGACAATTCCCGTGCAAAAATTTTTGTCGTGCGTTTATCGCGTGCACGAGCGTTTCGGCGCGGCGCACATCATCGACATTTTGCTCGGCTCGCGAAATCAAAAAATCACAAAGAACAATCACAATTTTTTGAGCACTTGGGGAATCGGCACAGAACTTTCCAAGCAAGCTTGGTTTGAACTTGTGGACGCGATGGAAAATGCCGGCATCATAAAACGCACGGGTGATTACAATGTAATTACCGTGACTTCGCTCGGAAAAGAAATTCTTTCCAATCGCGACAAAGTTGAGCTTCCTGTCCGCATCGATTTTGAATCGCAAAAAAAGGCGCAACTTGCGTTTCCAAAAAAGCAAGCCATTTTGCGAAAACGCTCGGAAATTTCCGATTCGCTTCAAAACGACGCGCAGCCGCAAAATCTTGCGGCGCGGCTAAAATTGTGGCGCAAAAAAACCGCCGAAGAAAACAACATTCCGCCGTACTACATTTTCAGCGACAAAACTTTGACGGAACTCGCGAACAAAAAGCCCGCGACGCGCTCCGAACTTTACGCAATTCACGGAATCGGCGAAGTCAAAGCGGAAAAATTCGGCGACGCGATTCTCAAAGTGATATCGCTGGACGATGCGTAAATCCGAAATTTCATTTCATCGTCTTTCAAATTCTTGTATCAGTGCTATATTCGCTCTGTCCGTTTCTGTGAGCAGTTCGTCCGAATAATCGGGATTCGGCTTGTACCAAGCATACTCGTTGAACAACGCCTGCAGGTCCTCACTTGCGAACATACGTCCGTGCCTTGCATACACCGCATTCCGCCAAATGCGCAGCGCGGGCTTTGAAAAACCCTCAAGGTCGGCGGGAACTAGCGGACGCATAAGCTTCGTGTAGTCTATCCCCGCCTCCGCGAAGAAGTCAGGGCTGCCGTGAATTTGCTCCAGCTCCTCGCTCGTCGCCTCTTCATCCTGCACGTACTTTTGCTGTAGCCGGTCGTAGTAGTAGAACCGCCATTCATCGCTGTCGATGGCATAATTATATATACACACTTTTATTCCCTGTCGGCATTTATAGTTGATGAATTCTATGCAAAGCTTTTTTTCAGAAAATCTGGCATAAGAAAAGCGCAATATCCAGCCATACGCAAATTCGGGTAATTTTGGTCTTTTGATTGAGACATAGTTCACCATATAATCTGATGAGATTGAAAGAAACTCATCAACCCCGTCATGATTAAAGTCATATTGAAACATATCAACATTTGGCACTCTAAAACTTGAGACTTGCTTCAGAAATATGCCGTTGCTATAATTTAAATCCACATTCATCTCATTGAGAACTTCGTCCTCTTTGTCTATTCTGCACGGCAACAATGAAAAGTGTTTCCCCACCTCATTGTTTTTTATTTCACAGACCTCAAAATATAAATCATCATAATTGTTTTTCCTATAAAATAGAACTATGCAGCAATCGGTAAAGGGAAAAATACATTTATATCCTCTTATGCCTACAAACGTGAAGAATTCGCTTTTATAGCTTCTTTGCATTTCCAATGAATTTTTTACGACTTTCTCCATTTCTTCAACGGTCATTTTATCCAATTCTTCGGTGTCATTTTCTAAAGCATCACTTTTCGACAACAATTGCTCGATTTCGTTTTCCGCTTTGACTTTGCCATCAATCACGCTGTCCATTACTTGACTTTCTTTTGGCGAAAGGCTTTGCTCCTGTTTTCCCTTTGTGGAGCACGAAGAAAATATAATTAGAAAAAACAAAATCGCCAATAAGAATTCCATTTCACCGCCTCAATTTTCAGGCTTTATTCCCTGAAAATTGATTTCACTTCGTTCGGATAAAGTTCCGTGATTTTGTAGCGCATCAATTCCTGTTTGGCGGAAAGCTCGCGCCCCACTTCGAACGGCTTCGAAAGAAGCGCGAACCTTGGAATGCGTTCGAACGCGCGGAAACCGTTTTTCGCGCAAATCGTCTCGCGCACAATTCCGTCGATGAATTTGTAGGCTTCCTGCGTTTTCACCAAATCTTCGAACGTTTCGAATTTCACATTGCAACTTTGCGCCCAAAGCACAAGTTCTTCCTGATTCGGAAGAATGAGCGCGCCCAAATTGCGCTCGTCTTGTCCGATGACAACGGCCGTGGAAATGTAAATTGATTCCGTGAGCTTTGTTTCCAGCGGAATTGGCTCGACATTTTCGCCGCCGCGCAAAACGATCGTGTCTTTCACGCGCCCCAAAATTTTCAGTTCGCCCGCCATTCCGATTATCGCAAGGTCGCCCGTATCAAGCCAGCCGTCCAGCGAAATTGCCTTCGCGGTGAGTTCTGGGCGATTGTAGTAGCCTTGCATCACCGTCGGACCTTTGATTTGCAAAACGCCTTTTTGACATTTTGGCAAAACGTTTCCTTCCATATCGACAATTCGCGCCTGCACGCCGTAAAGCGGAGTTCCGATGCTTCCGAAAATCGGCTTGTCGATGAATCGCACGGAAACAATCGGCGAAGTTTCGGTGAGGCCGTAGCCTTCGACAATGTTCACGCCGATTGCCCAAAAAAATTCGTCCACCGATTTTGGATACGAGCCGCCGCCGACAACTCCAGCGCGGAAATTCGTTCCGAGCATTTTGCGAATTTTTTTAAACACGAGCGCGTTTCCCAAAAGTTTTGTCGGCCAAAGCAAAAGCCACGGCAAAACCAAAATCGCCCACCAAAAAGGCATGAATTCTTTTTTAAATCGAATGTTCTGCCTGAAAAGTTTTCGATGCATTCGGCTGTGCAAAATCGCTGCGTGCACAAAAAAAGTGTACATCGCGAGCGTGATTCCGCCCGTGCGCCGCATCTTGCGATTTATTCCTTCGAGCACGCCTTCGAAAACTCGAGGAACTGCCGGCAAAATCACTGGATTCAATTTCGTGAGGTCGCCCAAAAGCACATTGCCGATTGGCTTGGAATAACAAAGCGCGCATCCTTGGCTCAAAATCACGTATTCCACTTCGCGCATGAAAACGTGCCAAACCGGTAAAATGCAAAGCGCGCGCTCGTTCGGACGAAGCCAAATTCTGTCCGTAACTTCGATGAGCTGCGCCAAAAAATTTCCATGCGTTATGACAACGCCTTTCGGAATTCCGGTCGTGCCGCTCGTAAAAATAATCGTGGCGATGTCATCCCAATTTCCTTTTTCCAATTCCGATTCGACTTTGCCAGAATTTTCATCGCGGAATTTTTTTCCTTCTTCAAGCATTTCGCCGAATTTCAAAAGCGCGATTCCGCAATCTTTCGCCAAAGAAACAATTTCTTCGTCCGGCGCATCGAACATAATCAAAGATTTGAGCGCAGGCAAATCATTTTTCGATTCAAGGATTTTTTTTGCGGCGGAAGAATTTTCGGCAATGCAGATTTTGCATTCGACAAAAGAAAGAATGTATTTCAAATCTTCGCGGCTTGCGTCCGTGCCGCGCGGAACGTCCACTGCGCCCACGGCAAGAATTCCCAAACTCGCCTGCTGCCATTCTTTGCGGTCGTCGGCAATCAGGCCGATTTTTTCTCCGCGTCCGACATTTTGGGAAAGCAACGCGCCGCCAAAATTCATCGCGCATTCCCACATTTGCGAAAACGTCAAAAAATCGAATTCGCCGGAATCGTTGCGCGAATATTGCGCGGGCACATCCGGATTTTTTATAACTACATCGCGAATAAGGCGCGGAACTGTCTTTCCTTCAACGTCCATCATAGAGAACCTCTCGTTTTGCCAAATGAAAATCAGGCGTTCTAAAAATTCAAGTTTTCAAAAATCAAATTTCGCGAACGCATTTTAGATTGACAAAAAATGAAATTTTGTCAATCTAATTATATTATAACGTAACTTGAACATAAAATCAATATCCACTATAATAATTTTATGGCTTCGAAAAAAACAAAGAAAAATAAATTTTTGGTGGCCGTTTGGCTTTTGCTCTTCATGATTTTGGTGATTGTCTTTTTGGTAAAAAAAGATGATTTCATCGCGAATTTAAAATCCACGAATTTTTTCGAGCGAGTCGTAGGCTCTACGCCGGAATTCATTCAAAATTATGAAGTGAAAGAAAAACCGAACAAAACGAACGGACTTTTGGATGTGGAAGAAGCTCCAGTGCCCGGTAAATCCGAAATCCAAACTCCTGGAATGTTTGATTTGGAAGATTTGCGGCAAGGACAAAAAGATTTCGCGAACGCGGCGGAAATTGAAAACGAAGCCGAAGAATATGAAGAAGACGTTACCGTTCCGCCGCCGCAAATTGAAAAGCCCGAAAAAAATAGCGACGCGCCAAAAACGGAAAAACCAAAGCCTGCGGCGCAAACGATGAACGTAAAATTATTTTTCGTGCAAGTTGATTCCGACGGCAACGTAAACCGCAAAAACATAACGCGCGCCATTCCAAAAAACGATTCGCCTTTGACAAGCACAATTCGCGCGCTTGTGGCAGGTCCAACGGATGCAGAAAGAAATTGCATGTCGCTCATTCCCGAAGGAACGCGGCTTTTGGGCGCGAGCGTCCGCGACGGAATCGCCGCGCTTAATTTCAGCGAAGAATTCGAATTCAATACAATCGGTGCGGAAGGCTACCGCGCGCAATTGATGCAAGTGGTTTTTACAGCTACAGAATTCGCCACCGTGGAAAGCGTACAATTTTTGATCGAAGGAAAGCGCAAAGATTACATCGGATCGGGCGAAGATGTTTGGATGTGGATTGGCTCGCCGTACACGCGAAGCAGCTTCAATTGATTTTTTGTGATGAAAATGAACAATGATTTTCCCCTCCCCGCTGAATTGAAACAAAAACTCCGCGCGTTGGCGCAAAAGTACGAAAACGCCGAATTCTTGACGAGCGACCCGAGCCAAGTCCTGCGAAAATTCTCCGAAGAACGCGAGCAGGAAATCGCTTCGTTCATCGCGGCGCAAATTTCGTTCGGAAAGCGAGAAATATTTTTGGCAAAATTGAATTCGATGTTCGAAGAAATCGCGCGAAACAAAATGAAGCCAAGCGAATGGATTTTGAGCGGCGAGTACGAAATTTTTTTTCCGAAAAGCGAAAATAAATTCTACAGATTTTTTTCGTACAATGATATGAACGCGCTTTGTGCACGGCTCGCGCAAATCTTGCAGGAAAACAATTCGCTCGGCGAAGCGGTTCGAAAAAATTACGAAGCGATTCAGGAAAAAAATTCCTTGAGCCTTGTTTCCGCGCTGATTGGGCTTTTTCCGGAAATAAAATGCGTTTCGCAAAACGCGGACGGCGCGTGCAAAAAATTGCACATGTTTTTGCGCTGGATGGTTCGCCAAAATTCGCCCGTGGATTTGGGCTTGTGGAAATGGGCGAGCGCGAAAGATTTGCTCATTCCGCTGGACGTGCATGTGATGAAAGAATCCGAACGCCTTGGCTTGCTCGCGCCGAAAAGTTCGCCAAACGCAAAGACCGCGCTCGCTTTGACGCAAAAAATGGCGCAAATTTGGCCGGACGATCCAGCAAAAGGCGATTTCGCGCTGTTCGGATTGGGCGTGGATGCCGAAAAATCGTAATTTTTGCAAAAATTGTGTCAAAATGACGCAGTTTTGAATTTTTTTTGACGCATATTGTGTTCAAAATGACGCAAAAATCCTGCGAATGACATTTTTATTGGGAGAGTCTGGAAAAAATTCCGTTTTTTTCCTAATTACGAATTGAAAATCTGAGTATTAATTTTTATAAAATTCGGGGCTTGTTTTTCAAGAAAATCGTAAATTCTTCAAG
>CAMWIU010000069.1 GCA_947174385.1 uncultured Treponema sp. | reverse complement strand
GTAAGGCTTATTTTGACTAGGGAATTTTTGTTTTTTATCTAGTCAAGAGCCTTTTTTTTTCACCAAATTATGCCCTGCAACACAAAATAGAAATTTGAAAAAAATACTTGAAAAAGAAAGCGCGTTGTTATATAATATTTAAAGTTTTATCCGTATAAAAATTTCCCTCAAATATTTTTTATTGGGGGAGGGTAAAAGGAGTTTGCAAATTATGGCAGAAAAAAAGAAAGTAAGGCGTAGTTCTGTGGTACGCTTTTTTGTAAGTGGAGTGGCTTTGGCAATGTTGGCTTTTTCGGTAATGTTGCTTATTGCCCTTAGGATTGCCGTGGATCAAGGCTTGTTTGCTATGTCGCGCGACAATGTGCATAAATCGGGCGAAGTTACAATCAGGGAAATCAATCGTGTGCACGAAGCCCTTAAGCTTTGCAATGAATATCTTGTGGACAACGTTGCGACTTACATGCGAAATCGCCCCGAAACTTGGGCGGCGGATTTGACTGACGAAGCCAAAAAATATTTTGGCGCGGATATGGCAGTCATCGTCAACGCCGAAGGTGTGCAGGTTTCTCCGGAGCGTAATGGTAAAGTTTATCGTCCTGACATTATGAAAACGGCTTTGTCCGGCAAGTCTATAGATGAACTCGTCACTTTGAATGAAGACATTCACTGTGTTTATGGCTCGCCGATTATAATTGATGGGCGCGTTCGTGGATGCGTAATTGTCCGCAAGATTGCTTCCACCGATAGCCTTGTGCAAGAAATCAAAGAAGATACTGGATACGACGTGACAATTTATGCTACCAATGGCACGTTGCGCGCTCACACCAGCGTTCAGGGTCTCAAAGGCACTCACATGAATGATCAAAAAATTGCAGATTTGGTTTTGGGTGGCGGCGAGATTATCACCAATAGCATCATCAACGATGAGGAATGGATTTCTTACTATTATCCTCTTAAAGACAGAAGCGGCAAAGTCCTTACGATGCTTTTCATGGGAACTCCGTATTCCGATGTTCGAAAGACTGCCAACAAGATTTTCTTTACGGTTTTGATAATCTGCGTTATTATGAGCGTGATTTTGCTTGTGTCCACTTTGTTGATATTCATCAAGCGAATCGCCAATCCTCTCAAAGTTGTTGGCGATGCGATCGAGCATCTCGGTTCAGGCGATGCGGATTTGACAATGCAGCTTCCAGTTCACGGAAATGACGAATTTGCGGAAATTTGTACCAACGTCAATTTATTCATTTCAATGCTCCACACGATTATCAGGGAACTTACGGAAGTTCAGAATTCTATCGTAGAACTTGCGAACGAACTCGGTTCAAGTTCGCAACAATCCGCTTCCGCCACTGCCGAGATTTTGGCAAACGTGGAAAGCATTCAGCGTCAGTCCAAGACTCAGACGGAAGCCGTTACGCGCACTGGCGAAATTTTGAATACGGCAGAACAGAGTACTGGAACGCTCAATCAGCTCATCGAAAATCAGTCGGCGGCTACCACCGAATCTTCTGCCGCTATCGAGCAAATGCTCGGCAATATTTCTTCGGTTTCAAACTCCGTGCACAAGATGTTGGACAACTTCCACGAACTTGAGCAGGTTGTGCGAAGCGGAAATGAAAAACTTTCCAACGTTGGCGGAAAAGTTCAGCAGATTTCCGAAGAGTCCGCGACTCTTATGCAAGCGAACGATATGATTTCTCAAATCGCTTCGCAGACGAACTTGCTTGCAATGAACGCGGCAATCGAAGCGGCTCACGCTGGCGATGCGGGAAAGGGCTTCTCGGTCGTTGCGGACGAAATCCGAAAGTTGGCGGAAAATTCTTCAAGCCAGTCAAGCACGATCAGCGCGCAATTGAAAACCATCACGACTTCCATTTCCGATGTCGTAAACCTTTCTGGCGAGGCGCAGACGGCGTTCACGAACATTGTAACTCATCTTGGAGTTACCGATGGTCTTCTCAAAGAAATCGATGGCGCGATGAGCGAGCAGGAAACGGCTTCTCGCCAGGTTTTCGAAGGTTTGACGGAAACAAAAAATATGGCCGTGGAAGTAACGGAAAAATCTCAGGATATGTCCAATGCGATTACAAATGTCAGCAAGGAAATGAACATCGTTCAGGAAATATCCGACACGATTTCCAACAGCATGGACGAAATGCAAGCGGGTGCACAGCAAATCAGTGAGTCTGCGCAGCTCGTTCAGGATCTCGCCACAAAGACACGTGACGATTTGCAAATAATGGGAACGCAGTTGGGTAAATTCCGAATACAGTAAAATCGCTGGTTGTAGACGAGGGCTTGAAAAACTTTAGTTTTTCAAGCCCTTTTTTTTATTTGCATTATTTGTGAAAGCTCGAAATTAAAATTGTCGCGCGCTGATTTTTAACTTTCGTAAGTACTCCTTTCGTTCGGCGGGGATGGCGCGGCTTTCGATTGCTTTTTGAATCGCCTTGTTGTGCGTCCAAGGCTGCAATTTTTTTTGTTCGATGAAAATTCGCGCAGCATCGTATTGCTTTGTGAGCGCGGTGGCAAAAAACCACGCCTGCATCATTTTGATGTAATATTCTTCCGAGCGAATTTTCGCGACGGCCGCCAAATATTTTTCGTCAAAATCATCGTCCAAAAAATGGCGCAAAAGCATTCCGATTCCGAAACGCACTGTATAAACTTCGCTCGAGGAAATCCATTTTTTTATGCGCGGCAAAAGTTGCTTTTTGTGCGATTTGAAAATTGCGGGGCTCAAACTGTCGCAGGTGGCCCAATTGTCGATGTGCGGCAAAAAAATTTCTACGGCGGCGACGCACTCTTCGAAATTTTTTATTCGCTCGATCAAAAATGAATGCAAATTATTTTCTTCGTAAAATTCGTGCGGAAGCGTTTCCAAAAATTCTTCGGCGGATTTTGTTCCAAAAATTTCTTTTGCGAATTTTCTCAAAATCGGAGTTCTGATTCCTATCATTTTCTCTGGCGCGACATTCGGAATGAGCGGCGCATTGAACGCGCGATATTTTTCATCTTGCATTTTGAAAAGTTGGGATTGAATTTCCGTCATAGATTTAGTATAGTGGAAAGACTGAAAATTTACAAGTCGGAGCAAAATCGTAATGAAGAAATTTTGGGGAAGCCTTGATTTTTACAAACGCGCGATTCTCATAGCGTTGCCGGTGATGGCTCAGGCTTTGATTCAAAATCTTGTTTCGCTCGTTGACAATTTTATGGTTTCGGGATTGGGCGACGTGAAAATGTCCGGCGTGAACATCGCTGGGCAAATTCTTTTTTTGTTCATGATTTTTTTGAACACGCTTTGCATGGGCGGAGGAATTTTTCTGACGCAATTTTTCGGCGCGGGAAAAAAATACGGAATGTGCCAAGCGTTCAAATTCAAATTGTTCTCAGGCTTCGCGGCAGTGATTGTTTATTTTGCGGTCTGTTGGATTTTTCCGCGATGGTGCTTGTCATTTTTGGTGCGAGGAAATTTGCAAGCCGAAGCGATTTTGGATCAAGGCGAAAAATATCTTTTTATGATGGGCTTTTGCGGAATCCCGATGATAATTTGCTACGCAATCGGCTCTTCGTTGAAAGAAATCGGGCGCGTGAAAATTCCGCTCATCGTCGGAACAATTTCAACTTTCGTGAATGTCGCGTTCAACTGGATTTTCATCTACGGAAATTTGGGCGCGCCGAGGCTTGAAGTTCGCGGGGCGGCTTTGGCGACAATCATTGCAAAATCCGTGGAAACGATTTGCTACGTGATTTATTGCGCTCGCGTCAAGCCGAAATTCATTTGCGCGATTTCGGAATTCTTCAAATTGGATTTTTCGCTTTTCGGCGAGATTTTCAAAAAATGTTCGATGATGCTTTTTTCGGAAATGGTTTGGGCGATTGCCGAAAGCATCACGGTCGCGCTTTACAATGGACGCGGCGGCGCGGACGTTGTGGCAGGAATGGCGGCGAGCTTCGCAATTTCGAATTTGTTCTTCGTTTCGTTCGGCGGCGTGACAACTGCCACCGGAGTGATTTTGGGAAGCACGTTGGGCGCGGGAAAATTGGAAGAAGCAAAGCGCAATTCGCGCTGGCTTTTATCGGGCGGCGCGGTTTTCGGATTTGCGATGTTGCTCGCAGGATTTGCGACGATTCCGCTTGTGGATGTCGTTTTTTCAAATTTGAGCGAAACCGCCCGGGCAATAACGCGCCTTATGGTTTTCGTGCAGGCTTTGTATATGCCTGCGTGGGTTTTCATAAATGTGCAGTTCGCAATTTCGCGCGCGGGCGGCGACACGATTATGGGAATGCTTGTCGATGGAATTGGAAATTTGGGAATCGTCATTCCTGGAATGTTTTTCATGGCGCTTTGCACGCCGATTGGACCTGTGGCGATGTACGCGATCATCAAAGCGGTGGAATTTCCGAAAATTGCGATTGCGCATTTTTGGTTGCGGAAAGAAAGGTGGCTCAAGAATTTGGCGAGTGCCGAAGGTGTGCAAAGTTGAGGAAATTTTTTATGAAATGAAAAATGAAATTGAAAATAAATGGCAAAAAATGCGCGTGAAATTTTAAATCGTATTTTATTTTTAAGGAGAGTTGTTTTAAATTATGGACACGACTGGCTACGCTCCCGAAGAACCCATCGCCGCAATCGCGACTTCACTTGCGCCGGCGGCTTTGGGAATCATTCGCGCTTCTGGTAAGAACACAATCGAACTTGTTTCAAAAATTTTTTCGCGCCCTGAAGTGCTTAAATCTGCGCAAGGCAATTCAATTGTTTACGGATGGATTGTCGAGCCAACTAAAAATGATATACCTATACCGGGTATGGGTATAGAAAAAAAATCGGTTGAAAAAATTGATGAAGTTTTGATTTCGGTTTTTCGTGCGCCAAAAAGTTTTACCGGCGAAGAAATGGCGGAAATTTCTTGCCACGGCGGAACAGCAATCGTTATGAAAATTTTCGATTTGCTTTTGCAAAATGGATTTCGCAAAGCCGAACGCGGCGAGTTCACTTTCCGCGCTTACATAAATGGAAAAACGGATTTGACGAAAGCCGAAGCCGTCCGCGAAATCATCGAAAGTCGCACGAACATTTCAAGTCAAAAAGCCGCCGGCCGACTTGCAGGAAATTTGTTCGAAGAAATTTCGCGCATAAAAAAATTGCTCGTGGAAACGCTCGCGCAAATCGAAGTCGAAATCGAATATCCCGAAGACGAAGAAACGATTGCCGATGCGTTCGACAAAGAAAAATTGCTCGAAGCAAAGCGCGCTCTCGAAATTTTGAACGCGAGTTGGCAAAGCGAAAAACTTTTTCAAGAAGGCGCGCGGATTATTTTGTGCGGAAAAACCAACGCCGGAAAATCGAGCCTGTTCAACGCGCTTTTAAAAGAAGAACGCGCAATTGTGAGCGATTTGGAAGGCACGACTCGCGACTGGATTGAAAGCTGGATTAGCATCGATGGAATTCCCGCGCGGCTTTTCGACACGGCGGGCTTGCGCCAAACGAACGACAAAGTGGAATTGCGCGGTTTGGAAGCCACGCGCGAATTGAGCGCGGACGCGGATTTAATTTTGTACCTCGCCGACAATTCTCTCGCCGAAGGAAAGATTGATTTTGAATTCATTCGCGCGCGAAACGAAAAAATTATTTTTGTTTGGAATAAAATCGACAAGACGGATTCGCAAAAAAGAATTTCGCTTTCGGACGAAGACAAATCGAAAATAAAAAATTTCTGCGGAGAAATTTTTGTCAGCGCGAAAAACGGCGAAGGCATAAAAGATTTGATTCAAAAAATAAAATCGGTTTTGCTTGGCGGCGCGCAAAGCGAGCGAACGCAGGCGGGACTTGGCAGTGCGCGTCAAAAGCATCTTGTGCAAAACGCGCTTGAAAATGTGAGCCACGCGCTTTTGGTGAGCGAAGATTTTTCGCTCGATGCTGTCGTTCAAGATTTGGAAGACGCGCTTGACGCACTCGGTGAAATCACGGGCGAAGTTACAAGCGATGACATTTTGGAAAATATTTTTGCAAATTTTTGCGTTGGAAAATGAAGCGCGAAGAATGATTTTTTTTTTGCGCAAACTGAATGCTCGCAAAATTTTGAAGAGTCCAGGTAATCTACGGCACAAGCACCATCCGCATACCGTTGCTGCCTTCCGGCTCTGGCGGGGTTTTGCGGCGATGCCTTGCATAGCACCTGGACTCATCAAAAAACGCAAAGATAATTTATTATTTCACAAAAATATTTTTTTGTCTAGAGCGTTTTTGCATTTTCGATTTGCGACACAAATCACGCCAAAAAATTCTCGCAATGCGCTTCTTTTTCTGACTATTGCAAAATGTTTGTTTTTTTGATAAAATTGTTTTATGAATTTTATTTTTGTTTCTCCGAATTTTCCTCACACTTATTGGAATTTTTGCGATCGCCTCAAAAAAAATGGCGTGAACGTTTTGGGCATCGGAGACGCGCCTTATTACACTTTGGAACCTCAGCTGCAAGAATGTCTCACCGAATATTATTTTGTGAACGATATGGAAGATTACGACAAAATGTATCGCGCGGTGGCTTTTTTTGCGTTCAAATATGGCAAGATTGATTGGCTTGAATCCAACAACGAATATTGGCTTGAGCAGGACGCGCGGCTTCGGAGCGATTTTAACATTGCGACGGGAATTGGCGTGGACGGAATCGCGGATTGGAAGCACAAATTCAATATGAAAAAATTTTATGCCGCGGCGAAAATTCCGAGCGCGCGTTGCCACAAGATTTCCACAAAGTCCGAGGCGAAAAAATTTCTTGAGGAAGTGGGATTTCCTGTCATCGTCAAGCCGGACAATGGAGTGGGCGCGCTGGACACTTGGAAAATTTCTTGCGACGAGGATTTCGAAAAATTTTTTGAAAATCCGCCCGAAGTTCAATATGTAATGGAAGAATTTATCACGGGCGAAATTTATTCTTACGACGTGATTGCGGACAGCAAATGCGAGCCGCTTTTTGAATCTTCGAGCGTTTTTCCGCCTTCGGTGATGGACGTTGTGAACGAAAAATTGGACTTGGCATATTTTACGATTCCAGAAGTTCCGGAACAATTGCGGAAATTCGGACGCGCCGCGCTAAAATCTTTTGGCGTAAAAAGCCGTTTCGCGCACATGGAATTTTTCCGTCTCACCAAAGCAAAAAAAGGAATTGGAAATGTCGGCGATTTTGCGGGGCTGGAAGTGAACATGCGTCCGGCCGGCGGCTACACTCCCGACATGATGGATTTCGCGCATTCCACCGACGTTTACCAAATTTGGGCGGATATGGTCGTGCATGACAAGCGCATTTTGCCGGACAGCGGCGAGCACAATTTTTGCGTTTATGCCGCGCGTCGCGATTGCCACGAATACGTTCATTCTCACGAAGAAGTCGTTCAAAAATACGGCGATTCGCTTGTGATGTGCGAGCGCATGCCCGAAGGAATTTCCGCGACGATGGGAAATCAAATGTACACAATCAAGGCGAAAACCGAAGCGGAAAAAAATGCGTTTTTGGAATTCGCTTTGGCGAAGAAATGAAGCAAGAGCTGGCTTAACTAGTTTCGCTTTGCGAAAATCGTGGTTGATTTTTTGTTCCGCGACGTAATAAAATTTTTTTGAATTTATAAAAATTTGCTTGAGGAAAAAATGAAATTTAATTCGCTTAAAACAAAAATAATTCTTTTGGTTTTTTTGTGCATCTTCCTGCTTTCTGCGGCATCGACATTGTTCGCCTATATCAGCTTCACGCGCATTTTGAACGAAACGATCGCTTCGAAGATGAATTTGCTTTGCGAAAGCGAAGGCAAGAAAACCGACCAAATGTTCATGCGCATCGAAGACGCGGTGAACAACATCGCGATTTTTTTGGAGAACAAATTCGAGCGGCCGGAAATGGCTCGCGACGCGGAATATCGAAAAACGATTTTGGACGAAGCCGACAGTTTGCTTTTCGCGATGGTGAAATCGATAGACGGAGTTGTCTCGCATTACGTTTCGTTCAATCCCGAATTGATTGACGGAATCGACGGCTTCATTTATCGGCTTGACAAAAGCGGTGTTCTTGCGCCCGTGGAACTCACCGACATCCGCGCCTACGATTCTTCGGACATCGAGCATGTCGGATGGTTTTACATTCCCGTGGCGAACAAAAAAGGCACTTGGATGGAACCGTATCAAAACAAGAATTTGGATTGCTATATGATTTCATACGTCGTGCCGTTTTTCAAAAATGGAACGCTTTTGGGAATTACTGGAATTGACATTGATTTCAAAGTGATGGTCGATTCTGTGAGCAAAATCGTTTTCAACAAATCCGGCGCGGCTTATTTGAAAAGCGCGGACGGAACGATTCATTATCACGAGGAATTCATAAACGGCGAAGCGCAAGGTCATGGCGATGAAGTCTGCGAAATAATCGAAAACGCGGATTTGCTTGACGCGGTGAGCACGGACGAAAAAATCATTCGCTACAAATCAAATCGAATTGATTTTGTTATGTCGTTCATAACTTTGCACAACGGAATGAAAATGGTTTTGTACGACAATTATTCGGAAGTCTACGCGGACAGGATAAACGCCGTCGTTTTGATTTTCGCGCTCACGGCTTTGCTCGGCTCGGTTTTCGTGATAATCGCCGTCAACATCGCATATCGCATAGCGCAGCCAATCGAGGATTTGAGCGCGTCCGCAAATTTGCTCGCTTCGGGAAATTTGAACGTGGATTTGCCTCCCGAAACTGACGACGAAATCGGAATCCTTGTGCGCGGCTTCAAGGCGATTATGAAGCATTTGCGCAAGTACACTTCGAGCATGGAAACGCTCGCATATCAAGATCCGATGACGAAAGTGAAAAACGTCGCTTCGTACAAATTGATGACGGAAAATTTGGAAAGGCAGATTGCTTCGGGCGTGGCGGAATTCGCCGTGGTGATGTGCGACTTGAATCATCTCAAAAAAATCAACGATACGCACGGACACAACGCTGGCGACAATGCAATCAAAAAGGCTTGCGAGCTCATTTGCCGCTCGTTTCCTTACAGCACCGTTTTCAGAATTGGCGGCGATGAATTCGTCGCGCTTTTGCAGGGCGTGGAATACGAAACGCGCGATTTGATAATAGAAAATTTCGCCAAAACTTTGAAAGGAAACGAAAAGAACACTCGAAAAGGCGAGCCTCGCGTCTCCCTCGCTTACGGAATGGCAACATTCATTCCAAACGAAGACAAAAGTTATCAGGATGTTTTCAATCGCGCCGATGCGGAAATGTATCGGTGCAAGAAAAAGATGCATGCCGGCCGCAGCTGATAAATTAAAAAAAACATTGACAAGAGAAAAAACATTGTTTATAATATCCTTGAATTAAAAGACTTTTGAAAATAGAAAAGGAGGCTTTCTATGAAAAAGGCATTGTTGTTTGCTGCGGCAATCGTTTCGGTTTTTGCGCTTGTTGGTTGTTCCAAAAAGGCTGATAAGGGCGAAGGTGGAGTTACGCTGACAGTTTGGGAATCGGATAATGGTCCTGACCAGTTCATTCAGCAGGCTGGAGTGGCTTACACAAAACTTCATCCGAATGTAACGATCAAATACGTTCATGTCGAACTTGGCGACTCTTCCGGCCAAATCGCGCTCGACGGACCTGCCGGCGTTGGACCTGATTTGTTCGCGGCTCCGCACGACAAGCTCGGCGAATTGGTGAACAGCGGCCATGTCGCTGCCACTCTCAATTCTGAAAAAATCAAGGAACAAATTCTCGGCGCGTGTCAGCAGGCTCTCACCTACAAAGGCACGATGTACGGATATCCTGTTTCTGCGGAAACTTACGCTTTGTTCTATAACAAAGATTTCATTTCCGAAAATGACGTTCCCAAAACTTGGGAAGATTTGGCGAAATTTGCGCGCAATTTCAACGCCGCATCTTCAGGAAAATATGGATTTGTCATGGACGTTGGCAACGGCTACTACACGATTGTTTTTGCCACTGCGAACGGAAACAGACTTTTCGGCGCGACTGGCGACGACACTTCAAACTCAGGCTTGAACACGCCCGACGCTGTGAAAGGAATGAAATTCTTCCAGACAACTCTTCGCCCGGCTTTGAATGTTCCTGCCGCCGACCTTACGACTTCCGTTGCGGATTCTGCGTTCGCCGCTGGTTCTGCCGCGATGCACATCACAGGCCTTTGGAACGTGAAACCTTTCCAGGATGCCGGCATCAATTTCGGCGTTGCTCCGCTTCCGTCTCTTCCTGGCGACGACAAGCCTTGCGCTTCGTTCAGCGGAACTCGCGCGATGTTCGTTTCGGCGTATTCAGAACATCCGCAAGAAGCGGCCGACTTCGCCGAATTCCTTCTTACGCCCGAAATGCAGAAATTGCGCTTTGACATCACTGGAGCGATGCCTTCAATCGATGTGAAGGTTGACAGCCCGTATATGCCTGGCTTCATCGAGCAGCTCGACTATGCTTTCCCGATGCCTTCTATTCCGCAGATGGGCGCGTTCTGGGAAGCTATGGCTAATGCCTCCAAAAATATTTGGGATGGCGCGGACGTTCAGAAAGAACTTGACGCGGCCAATGCATCTATTCTTGGACTTTAGTTTCTGACTCAAAATGGGGAATGGCTTTAATGCCGTTCCCCACGTTCAAAATTGCACTGCATAAAATCATTTTTTTGAAGATGCCGATTTGTCCGCTTTGAGAAACGGACATGTCAATGAGACAATTTTTTCTTTGTTTTTAAAAATAAGGGGGAATTATGGCAACTGAATTGCCCACAGACGGAAGCGCGATGAAAAAAGTCAAGCTCGCTTCCCGATGTTTTATGGGGGGGGCTCATCTACTTTATCTTAAAGATTATTTGAAAGGCGCGATTTTCGCTCTGCTTGAACTTGTATTTATTGCATTGATTCCGCTTTTCTTTTACCCCAAAATTTTCGGACTTATCACGCTTGGCGAACCTCAGCCGAATCTGCCGCCGCTCAAAAGGGACAATTCGGTTTTTATGCTGATTGACGGAATTTTGGCCATAGCGATTATGGCGATTTTCGTGATAATTTATTTTGTTTCGCTGAAAAGCGCGGAAAAATCTTATGAAAAATATTGCATCACGGGCGAATTTCCGAGCACAAAGCACACTCTGAATGATTTGGCGAGCGGCTCATTTCCGCTTTTGGGACTCGCTCCGAGCGTTTTGATGCTTTTGATTTTTGTGGTCGTTCCGCTCGTCTTTTCGGTGTGCGTGGCGTTCACGAATTATTCCGCTCCCGATCACATTCCGCCATCAAATACCGTGGATTGGGTTGGATTGGAAAATTTCAAGGCATTGACAGGCGGCGGCACGAACTGGTCCAAAGGATTCGGGCGCGTGGCTTTGTGGACGGTGCTTTGGGCGTTTTTCGCCACGACCACTTGCTATATCGGCGGACTTTTGATCGCCGTAATGCTTCGCGAGGCGAAAATCAAATTCGACGGATTTTTCAGAATTATTTTCATCTTGCCTTACGCCGTGCCTTCCGTGGTTACGATGATTACTTGGCGCAACCTTTTGAACGGAAGTTTCGGAACTGTGAACAGGACTTTGCAAATGCTCGGTCTTATAAAAGATCCGATTCCGTGGCTTGGCTCGCCGTTGCTCGCGCAGATAATGTGTATCGTGATAAACCTTTGGGCTGGATTCGGATATTTTATGATGCTTTCGATGGGCTCGATGACGGCGATTGGCGCGGATTTGTACGAGGCTTCGAAAATCGACGGCGCGTCCGCAGGTCAGACTTTGCGCAAAATCACTATTCCGCTCGTAATGTATCAGACAATGCCGCAAATCATCATGAGCTTTACGCACAACTTGAACAACTTCGGCATCATATTCTTCCTTACAGGCGGAAATCCTTCCACTTCGGACAGCACCACGACTCTCGCGGGCGCGACGGACATCCTCGTAACGTGGATTTACAAACTTACGATGGTATTGCTCAAGTACAACTACGCTTCGGTCATTGCCGTGTTGATTTTCGTGGTAATGGCGCCGTTCGCAATTCTCAGTTTCCGCAACACCAAATCTTTCAAGGAGGGTGAAATATGACATCCGAAAACGAAAAGAAATATTATACCAATATCCAGCATATTTCAAAAGTGCTGATGGTTATGTTTTTTATCATCGTTTCGCTTACGGTGCTTTATCCGATGGTTTATGTCGTGAGCGGTTCGGTCGCTCCGGGAAACTCAATCGCGGATATGGATCCAAAGCCATTCGCGCGCGGAGTCACTTGGGCGCACTTTAAATATTTGTTCAAGCAAACGCAGTATGGCTTGTGGTTTTTGAACACGCTGAAAATCGCCGTTTCCACTTCGGTGATTACGATGATAATCACGTCGCTGTCGGCGTACATTTTTTCGCGATTCAGGTTTTCAATCAAAAAGCCGATGCTGATGTCGTTGCTCATCCTGCAAGTTTTTCCTTCGTTCGTCGGAATGATCGCGATTTACGTCATCATTCAGCGCATCGGCGGATTCGACACGCTTTGGGGATTGGTTTTGGTTTACATCGCTGGCAACATTCCTTACGACGTTTGGATGGTGAAAAGTTACATCGACACGATTCCGAAAAGTTTGGACGAAGCCGCACGAATTGACGGCGCGAGCCATTTCAGGATTTGGGCGACAATCGTAATGCCGGTGGCAAAGCCGATCATCACGTTCTTGGGAATCACGACGTTCACAGGACCTTGGATGGACTTCATTTTCCCGAAGATGATTTTGCGTTCGCCTGAAAAGCAGACGCTCGCGCTCGGCTTGTTCAGTTTCGTGACCGACAAGAAAAACGAATTTACGACGTTCGCCGCAGGCTCGATTATCATTGCGATTCCTTTCGTCATTTTCTTTATCTTCACCCAAAAGGCGATGATGATGAGTATGGGCGCGGGCGCGGTAAAAGAATAATTCTTTGATTTTGCACAGTAAGAAAAGTTTCAACTTTTTTTACTGTGCAAAAAGCTGTTTCATAATGAAATGCGAAACGGCAGTGGATAAGCGAGTTTCGAAGAAACTCGGCATTAAAATCAGCAACGCCTAATTAGTTGCTGATTTTAATAGTTTTTCCAAGATAGGAAATTCTTTTTTCGTGGGCGTTCCCTGCGGATTTTGTGCTGGCACAAAATCCGCAGGTCGGGCTATTCGCGGTTTCATTGCTCCACTTCGTTCCGCAACACGCC
>CAMWIU010000068.1 GCA_947174385.1 uncultured Treponema sp. | reverse complement strand
CCTCCAAACCACCCACTTTCCCCAGCACCGCTTGGGGCCGTCGCCCCAAGACCCTGCTTTGATAAAACTCGCGCAACTTCCCCAAGACCCTGCTTTGATAAAATCCGCCTATGCACTGCGATTCTTCGCGGCGAATTTTTTGAGGGCGGCGATTTGTTTTTTTGTGCTTTCTTCTGCCGCGCCGCCCGATGTTTTTCTTGCCTCCACGCACGCCTCGATTTTTATCGCGTCGTAAATGTCATCCTGGATTTTCGGCGAACATTGCTTGAAATCCTCGAGGCTCAAATCTTCAAGGCGGACATTTTTTTCAATCGCAAGCCGAACCGCTTTCGCGGAAATTCCGTGCGCCGTGCGAAACGGAACGCCTTTTTTTACGAGATAGTCCGCCAAATCCGTGGCGTTCAAAAATCCGCCCGAGCAACTTTCGCGCATTTTTTTCGTGTTGAATTTCGCCGATGAAATCATATAATTGAAAATGGCGACGCAACTTTTCGCCGTGTCGAACGCGGCAAAAAGCGGCTCTTTGTCTTCCTGCAAATCGCGGTCATAACTGAGCGGAAGGCCTTTCATCATCGTAAGCAAATTGAAAAGCGCGCCGTAAACTTTTCCGGTGCGTCCGCGAATCAATTCTGCGAAATCGGGATTTTTTTTCTGCGGCATAATCGAAGAGCCTGTGGACCATTTTTCCGAAAGCGAAATGAAATCAAATTCACTCGTCGCCCACAAAACGATTTCTTCACTGAACCGAGAAAGATGCATTTGCAAAATTGAAAACGCCGCCGAAAATTCAATGCAATAATCGCGGTCGGCAACGCTGTCCATTGAATTCTGAGTCGCGCCTGAAAATCCCAAATTCTTTGCGACCATTTCGCGATCAAGCGGAAGCCCGCTTCCTGCAAGCGCGCCGCTTCCGAGCGGACAAAGCGCGATTCTTGCGAGCGCGTCATCAAGCCTTTCGTAGTCGCGGGAAAGTTCCCAAGCCCAAGCGCAAAAATGCTCGGCGAGCGTCACGGGCTGCGCGTGCTGCATGTGCGTAAAGCCCGGCATTATCGAAGACGTGTGCTTTTCCGCGATGGCGGCAAGCGAGCCAATCAGCGAAAGAATTTCTTTTTGCAAAGAAGGAATTTCTCGGCGCAAATAAAGACGCTCGTCCAGCGCGATTTGGTCGTTTCGGCTGCGCCCTGTGTGAAGCTTTTTTCCAGCCTCGCCAATTCTATCGGTGAGAGTCGCCTCGATAAATGAATGGATGTCTTCCGCGCTGTAGTCGATTTTGAGCGCGCCGCTTTTCAAATCCTTTTGAATCGAAACGAGGCCGGATTTTATTTTTTTGAATTCCGCCTGAGTGATGATTTTCGTTTCGGCGAGCATCGCGGCATGCGCAAGAGAGCCCCGGATGTCGTCCTCCGCCATTCGCTCGTCCACGAAAATCGAAGTTTCGAATGCGACGGCGGCGGCGTCAGGACCTTCCTTGAAGCGTCCGCTCCACAAAGCCGCGTGATTGTCGGATGTAATTGTGCCGTGTTCCATTTTTTTAGTTCACTCCAAAACAAAAAGCATTGCATGAACTTGTCAAGCAAAAACGCATTTTAGTTGAACGCGCTCAAATTCAATTCCATAATTTGGTCGTAAATCGCCCTGCCGCCCGGAACCATTGGAAGCACAAGCTCGTCGATGTCAACTTTGGCATCGATGACGGCGGCTTTTTTGCTTTTGAAAGCCTTTTCAAAAACCTGCGAGAATTCCTTTTCGTTTTCCGCGCGGAATCCTGCGATGCCGTATGCCTCCGCGAGCTTCACCCAGTCCGGCCCGAAATCAAGCGTCGTGGCACTGTATCGTTTTCCATAGAAAATCTTTTGCCAAAGCCGCACGTTTCCCAAAGTGCCGTTGTTCACCACGACAATCAAAACGGGCAAATTGTAATGCGCGATTGTTGCAAGCTCGTTGCAATTCATTCGGAAAGAACCGTCGCCCGCGATGTTTATCACGCGCGCTTTCGGATTTGCGAATTGAGTTCCAATCGCAGCACCAGTGCCGAATCCCATCGTGCCGAGTCCGCCCGAAGTGATGAAAGTGCGCGGCTTTGCGAACGGATAGAATTGCGCCGTCCACATTTGGTGCTCGCCCACTTCCGTAGTGATGAACGCGCTGTCGCCAGCGATGCGATGAATTTCCTCGCACAAAAATTTCGGGCTTATCGAATTTTTTCGCGGAGCGGAATAAATCGAAGGCACTTCCTTTTTCCATGCGGAAATTTTTGAAATCCATTCCTTGCGCGGCTTGGATTCAACAAGCGGAATCATGCGCGAAAGAATGTTTTTCAAATCGCCGGTCAAACTCAAATGCGCGGCGATATTTTTGTTCACTTCGGCAGGATCAATGTCGATGTGAAGGATTTTCGCCTCCGGCGCGAATTTCGAACAATCAGAAGTGACGCGGTCGGAAAAACGCGCGCCAAGCGTTATGAGCAAGTCGCATTCTGTAACCGCCATGTTGCTCGCCTTCGTTCCGTGCATTCCGACCATCCAAGTGCAAAGCGGATGTCCGCCGGGAAACGCCGAGCGCGCCATGAGACTTTGGCTTACGGGAATGTTCGCCTTTTCCGCGAACTCCAAAAGTTCCGCCGAGGCGTTCGATATGACGATGCCGCCGCCCGCGTAAATCACGGGACGCTTCGCAGAATTTATCAGGCGCACGGCTTCTTTGATTTGAGACTCGCTTGGCGCGGCGGTTTTGAACGCGCGGCGAATGTTCGAGAAATTCTTTTCCAATATCGATTTCATTTCGCCTTTTTTCAGCGGAACGAATTCCACCAAACTGTTCGGCGCGGTAATTTCTTTTGGAATGTCAATCAAGACAGGACCAGGGCGGCCGCTTCCCGCAATCGCGAACGCAGCGCGAATTGTCGAAGCGAGTTCTTCCACGGAACGCACCATGAAATTGTGCTTTGTGATTGGCATCGTAACGCCCGTGATGTCGATTTCCTGAAACGTGTCTTTTCCCAAAAGCGGAGTGGCGACATTGCAAGTGATTGCCACAATCGGAGAAGAATCCATATACGCCGTGGCGATTCCTGTGACAAGGTTCGTGGCACCAGGACCGCTCGTCGCGAACACGACTCCGATTTTTCCGGTGGAACGGGCATAGCCATCCGCAGCGTGCGCAGCACCTTGTTCGTGCGCCGTGAGAATGTGGCGAATGCGGCTTTGGTTTTTGTAAAGCTCGTCATAGATGTTCAAAATATTGCCGCCGGGATATCCAAATACAGTGTCAACGCCCTGCTCGACAAGGCACTCGATTACAACTTGTGAACCAGAAATTTTCATCGCATCTTCCTTTTTACCGACAATCATTTTAACAGATTTCGCAGGCATAGTCAATAGAAGAAAGAATGAATCAGTTTCAATGGAATGACACGAATTGACCAAATCGGCGCAATCATTTATAATATTTTTATGGACTTGAAAAATATCGTCGTGCTGATTGACGCGGACAACGTGAACCAGCCGGCAAAGATAAAGGCGGTGCTCAACGAGATTTCGGCTTACGGACGAATCGTCGTGAAACGCGCCTACGGGAACTGGAAAAAAAATCAGCTCAAAAATTGGGACGATGTTGTAAAGGATTCGGCGATCAAGGCGGTGCAACAGTTCGACTATGTTGCGGGAAAAAATGCCAGCGACATGGCGCTCACGATCGAAGCGATGGATTTACTTTTCCAAAAAACTTACGACGGATTTGTGATTGTCTCGAGCGACAGCGATTTCACACCTCTCGCCACTCGGCTTCGCGAGGCTGGCGTTTTTGTAATCGGCGTTGGTCGCGAATCCACTTCGCAATCCTTCAAGAATTCCTGCGACGAATTTCTCACGCTCGAAAGCATAGAGGAAGAAGAGGAAACGCAGGAAAAATCCGAAGAAAAAAAATCGCCCGAAAAAAGCAAATATCGTCCAGGCGAGCTTCACAATTTCTTGAAAATTGCAAGCGACAAATGGGGCGACGACGAAGGTTTTGTAAGTTTGAACAAGGCTTCGGAATATATCAAGCGCGCCAAAAGCGACTTCAACATTAAAAATTACGGCTATCCAAAACTCACGAAATTTTTAGAGGCGTTCGACAAACGCTACGAAATCAAAAAGCGCGGAACGGAAGGCGCGATTTATTACAAGTGTAAAAAGCGATGAACATCTGCCTTTTTGAAGAGCGCGAAATTATAGATGCCCTGCCCCTCCCCGCAAACGACGAACGCGCTTTGCACATAAAAAAAATTCTGAAAAAAAAAGTCGGCGAAAACTTTGCGGCGGGAATCATCGACGGAAAGGCGGGACTTGCGACCATAACGAAAATCGGCGAGGAAGGAAAGCCTGACGAAGGCGCGATTTATTTTTCGTTCGAAGAACGCTCGGACGGAAAAAAACTTTTTCCGCTTGAAATGATAATCGGCTTTCCGCGCCCGATTCAGCTCAAGCGGCTTTTGCGCGACATGGCGGCGTTGGGCGTTCGAAGCGTCCATCTTGCGGGAACGGAACTCGGCGAAAAGTCGTATCTCGAATCTTCACTCGCGCAGGAAAGTCAAGTTCGCAAAATGCTTTACGAAGGAACTGTGCAGGCGGGCGGAACTCACATTCCCAAAAATTTCATTTACCCCTCCCTTTGCGAATGCCTCGAAAATTTTTCGCGCACGCAAAATAAAGGACAAATTAAAATCGCTCTCGACAATGTAAATCCAAAATCCGCCTTGACAAATTTTTTGAATGAAAATCCAGTCGAAGGAAAAAGCGTGGTCGCGGCAATCGGAAGCGAGCGCGGCTGGACGAACGACGAACGCGAATTGCTCGAATCACGCGGCTTTGCGCGGCTTGGAATGGGCGAGCGAATAATGCGCACGGAAACGGCCGCAACAGTCGCCGCTTCTATAATCCTCGCGCAGATGAAATGTTTGGAATAGTCGCAAGGCTCTTCACAAAGAACAAAAAATCAGCAACAAAGAAATTGAAAGCCACCAACAAAATTTTCCGCAACAAAAAATTCGCGCGAAAATTTTGCCGCAAAAAAAGTTTGCCTTTATCAAAAAATTCTGTTATTTTAAAAGTAAAGCGTAGTTAAAAAATCGCTTGCAAAAATTGTCTGCTCGCGCAGGCGAATCAAATTTTGAGGAGGTTTAATAAAATATGAAATTCTACATTTGCAAACATTGTGGAAATTTGGTGATGATGCTCAAGGATTCGGGCGTGGTTCCGAATTGTTGCGGCGAGGCAATGACGGAATTGATTCCCGGAACGACTGACGCGGCGACGGAAAAGCATGTTCCCGTTTTTGAGACGCAGGGAAATTCCGTGAAAGTCAAAGTCGGCTCGGTCGAGCATCCGATGGCGGCGGAGCATTACATTCAGTGGATTGCAATCGAAACCACGAACGGCTGCCAAGTAAAGCATCTCAAGCCCGGCGAAAAGCCCGAAGCGGAATTCATTTTGGCGCAAGGCGAAAACCTCGTGGCGACCTACGAATATTGCAATCTTCACGGATTGTGGAAAGCGTAAGCCGCAAGCCTGCAAAAATCAGCGGCGTATAAAAAAGGCTTGCTTCGATTTGAAGCAAGCCTTTTTGTTCATTTTATTTTTTAACAGTGAAGAAAATTTCAACTTTCTTCACTGTTAAAAACGCGATTTCGCAACGAAGTGAGAAATCGCAATCATTATGCGAGTTTTTGGCGAAGCAAAAAACTCGGCATTTAAATTGACGACGCTTAATTAGTCGTCAATTTAAATTATTCACTTTATTTTTGCCTTGGAAACGAAGCACGCGATTCCTTCGACAGGATATTTTTTTCGCAACGCTTTCACAAAATCAACGATTTTTTCCGCCTCGGTTTTTTTGCAATAGACGATTATCATTTCGTTCAACTGCGGCCAAATCGCGTCGCCTAATTTTGGCGCGGAAAAGCCCGATCCAGTCACAGCGGAAATCTTGCTGTAATGCGAGCCGATTTTGTGCTCCTTGAAGCCTTCGAAAATATCTTCTTCCACCGCCTGCGAGAAAATTATTTCCACGCGACGCAGCGAGTCTTTCGATTCTTTTTTCTTTTTCTTTTCTTCTTCGCTCATAAAATTCCCCCTTTAAAAATAAAATTGTAAAATTTCTTGTGACGACTTTACGCCTTTGACTCAAGTTTGGCTTGGCGACGCTCGAGCCTTCTTTGTGCACGGCGAGCTTTGTTTGCCGCGCGTCGTTCTTTTCTGCTGTTGAAAATGAAGTAAACCGTCGGCATCAAGAACAATGTCATCAGCGAGCCGAACGTCATTCCGCCGAACACGGTAAGAGCGATCGGCTGCATCGAAGCAGAGCCTTCGCCCGGAAAGAACGCCATCGGCATAAGCGAAATTACGGTCGTCAAAGTGGACATCAAAATCGGGCGAAGACGGTTTCGCGCCGCCTCGACGCAAGCCTCTTCCAAATCAAGCCCACGCTTTCGCAAAAGATTCGTGTAGTCCACAAGAACGATTCCATTGTTTACGATTGTTCCGACGAGAACGAGCATACCCATAATCGTGACGACGCTCAATTGATTTCGGCTTATAACATAAATTGCCATAACGCCGATAAAAGAAAGCGGAATCGTGAACAAAACGATAAATGGATCGAGCAACGATTCAAACTGGCTCGCCATTACGACGAAAACCAAAACCGCCGCCATGAGAATTATCATTCCAAAATTCAGGACGGCTTCCATCATGTCTTCAAACGCGCCGCTCATCGAAATCGTTACGTTTTCATCGGCAGGAATATTGTTGTTGATGAGCGTCATCAAGTCTGCCTGAATTTTGTCCAAAGAAACGCCGGCGACTGGCTTTGCCGTAACGTGAATTACGCGCGCCTGATCTTCGCGATAAATCGTAACTGGAGAGAGCGTCTGTTCGTAGTGCGCGAAACTCGAAAGCGGCACGCGCATTCCCTGCGAATTGACGACGGAAATTTGATCGAGATCGTTCAATTTGGAAGCGTCCTTTTCGGCAAGGCGCACAATCACATCGATGTCGTCGCCGTCGCGAGTATAGCGGCTGGCGGTAGTTCCGTTGATTGCGGCATTTATTTCCGCGCCCACGCTGTAAATGTTCAAGCCAAGCTCGTACATGCGCGCGCGGTCTACGATGATTTCCGCCTGCGGAAGGCCGTCCTCTTGATCGCTCGAAACTTCCGTAACGATGTCCGTGGCTTTTTCCTTGAGAAGTTTTTCCACTTGCGCCGCAGTCGCGCGAACCAAATTCAAGTCGTCGCTTTTTATGTCAACGCTGATGTCATTGTTGCCCGCGCTGTTGCTGTTCGATTCAAAGCTCAAATCCGCGCCAGGAAACATGCCGAAATATTTTCGCAATTTCGCCTTGGCAGTTTTTTCGTTGTCATAACCCGGCAGGCGTTTTTTTTCTTCGTAAAGCGCGAAGACGACGCTCGCGCTGTTCGAGCCGTTCGAGGCAGACATCATTCCTTCTCCGCCCACCATCAAAAGCGAATATTTTACGCCGACCAAATCGCGCATCGCCATTTGCTGCAATTCTTCGGCGGTCTCGCCCGTGATTTCAAGCGGAGTGCCTTTTGGCAATTCCATTTTAATCGTAACGCTGTTCGAAGCGGATTCAGGCATAAAAATTACGCCTGTCAATTTCACCGCGAAAATCGAAAGGACGAACAAAAAAAACAAAGCCAAAATGCAAGTCCATTTGTGATGCAAAACAAACGCCACGCCTTTCGCATAGCCGTTATCCAAATTCGTGAAAAATTTATTGAACGCGCGATTTATGCTTCCTGAAATTCCTGCGGATTGAGATTCGTTGAGTTTGTCGATTTTCAAAATGCTCGAACAAAGCACAGGAACAAGCGCGATGGCAACGACAAGCGAACACATCAAAGAAAATATGATTGTCCAAGCGAGACTGTCGAACATCTGTCCCATGATACCGAGCTTTTTTCGGAACATAATCATCGGCAAGAAAATACAAACCGAAGTGAGCGTACTCGCCGTAATCGAAGTGACCATTTCCTGCGAACCAAGAACGGCGGCCACTTTCGGCTTCGCGTCGCGCTGGCGGTAACTGTAGATGTTTTCCAAAACTACGATTGAGTTGTCCACCAACATACCGATTCCCAAAAGCAAGCCCGCCATGGAAATCATATTTATCGTGAGGCCTTTGAAGTACATCAAAAAAAGCGTCACCATTACGGAAATCGGAATCGAAAGTCCGATGATAATCGTGCTTTTGAACGAGCGCAAAAATATGAACAAAACGGCGATAGCAAGCAACGCGCCGACAATTACCGAATTCACGACTTCGTTGATTGTCTGTTCAATGATGTCGGTGGTGTTGTAAATTTCGAGAATGTCGATGTCGGAAGGAAGCACTCCGAGAATTTTCGGAATTTCCCTTCGCGCGTTTTTTGCCGCCGTAACAGAATTTTTTCCGCTCTGCTTTTGAACAGTAAGAACAACGCAGGATTCGCCATCAACGCTTGCAAGCGATGATTCGTCTTTGTAGCCTTCGTAAACGTCGGCGACATCGCGCAACAAAACTGTCTTCAATTCCATGCCAGCGGAAAGTCCGTAAGTGCTTGCCTTGTAGCTGATGACGGTGTTCTTCAAATCTTCGATGCTTTGATATTTTCCGCTTGTTTTGATCGTATAATTCATGTCGCCCGAAGTGATTGTTCCGCCGGAAGACTGAATGTTCTGCGCTCCAATCATCTGCGCCACTTGGCTTATCGAAAGTCCGTAGGCTTCCAAACGATCGCGCGGAATGTCAACGTTGATTGAAGCCTCGCGGCCGCCCATGATATTCGCTGAAGCGATTCCATCGAGCTGCTCCAATCGCGGCTGAACAACGTCTTCGGCATAGTCGCGCAATTCTTCAGGCGTGCGATTTCCTTTCATCGACAAAACCATAATCGGCATCATCGAAGGATCAAGTTTTATCGTTATCGGCGAATCCGCGTCGTCGGGCAAATACGATCGCACCAAATCTATTTTGTCGCGAATTTCGTTGGCGGCATTGTCAAGGTTCGTTCCGTAATCGAATTCCAAAATCACCATGCTGATTCCGGTGGAAGAACGCGACTGCAATTTTTTCAAGCCGCTCAATCCGGAAAGCGAACTTTCCAATATGCGCGTCACGCTCTGCTCGATTTCTTCAGGACCCGCGTTGGAATAATTCGTGTACACAATCATGTACGGCAAATCCATATCGGGATACATATCGACAGGAAGATTGAACGTACAAAAAACTCCAAGCGCAATCACGACTATAAAAATTAGCAAAGTCGTAACCGGCTTGTTCACACATTTTTCAGAAAATGTCATACTAATCCTCCGTAACTGAAATTATGTTTACGTTCGCGCCGTCGTCCAAAAGATTTTGACCTTTGATTACGATTTCATCGCCGGCAGAAATTCCTTGAGCGATTTCGGTTTTGTTGTCAACGGAAAGTCCGGGCACAATCGAAGTGAGCCGAACTTTCGCGTTTCGGCCGCCCGAGCCTCTTGAATCCACCACGAAAAGATACGTCTTTCCGCTTCGAGTTACGATTGCATTCGAAGGAACGACAATCGCGTCGCGGATGCTTTCCGTGACAAGTCGGACACGCGCGTACATTCCAACTTTCACGCGCTCGTCGGCTTTTGTCAAACGCAACTTCACGCTCATCGTGCGGCTTGTCGTATCCAAAACTGGACTCACTTCAAAAACCTTCGCGACGAATTCAATTCCAGGATAAGCGTCGAATGTCACCACGGCTTCCTGCCCCATCGTTATTCGGCTGATGAATCGTTCGGGAATGCTCACCTTGATTTCCAAATCATCGGTCTGGGCAATTTGCGCGATCACGCTGCCTTGCGAAACTTGAGTTCCAATCGTCGGCACGAACGAAGTGATTCGCCCGGAAATCGGCGCGCGCACAGGACTCAAACTGTAATTCAAACCAGGAAGGCTCGGATCAACATAAGCGATAGTTTGATCGCGGCTCACCATTTGTCCGACGCTCACCATAATGCGCGCAATTTTTCCAGCCGCATCGGGAAGCACCGCAACCGAAGTAACCGAAGCCACGTCGCCGCCGAATTCCAAATAGTTGTCCAAATTGCCGGGCTTGGTTTTGTAAGTGTTCACCGCAAAAAGCGTTTCGACTTCGCCCGAATCAACTGCGGCTTGTTTTTTCGCGCAAGACGCAAACGCAAAAACGGCGAGCAACGCAATCGCAAACTTTTTAATCGTGATTTTCATAGTTTTCATAATATTCATAACAATCTCCTTTTATGATAAAATTTATTCTTTGTATTCGGACAAATCCGAGTTCAATTCATATTCCAAATCCATCAGCGCGGAAATGTAATTGAACTTTTGGTTTAACTGCCCGAGCATTGCCTGATTCAATTGCGTCTGCGCGTCGCGCACATCCAGCAATTCCATTCGCCCATTGTTGAACGAACTCACCGACATATCGTAAGAACGCCGCGCCAATTCCACAGTGCGCCCCATCGAATCAATTTGCTCGCGCGCTTGATTCAAAGTGTCCACGGCTTTGCGGACATTCGCCTTTTGTTCTTCGCGCTTTTTTTCCAACTGAAGTTCATTTGCAGAAATTCCATCCTTCAAAGCTTGCGCATTTTGTCGTGTCTGGCTGAATGGAAGCATATTAGTAATATTGAATAATAGAGTAAAAGTCAATCTTCCTTGATCCGCCCAATCAAGATCTGGCAACATAGTGCCAGTCGGATTGAAATTATAACCAATTGAAAGAATAGGTGTGTAACTGCTCAAATTTAGCGCAGAAAGTTGTATCTTCTGAACTTCAATTTCATTTTGCGCAGAACGAATTTCCAAATTGTTTTCACCATATTTTTCCAAAAGTTCTTCCATATTGACGTTCACATATTCCGGATTAATTGAACCGTCCAATTTGATTTTTGTTCCCACGGGCATTCCAATCAAAACTGCAAAAGTATCAAATTGTTGATTAAAACTTCGCTCGGCAGTTTCCACTTCGGGACGCTGATTTTCGTAAGTTACTTGCGCGTTCAAAAGTTGCAATTGCGGAATGCGCCCGTTGTTGAAATTGATTTGCGCTTGGGCGGCACGTTGACGGGCGTTTTCCAAAGATATCCGCTGGATTTCCAAACTTTCCTGCTGAAGCAAAAGCCCATAGAACAATTTTTTTATGCCCATAATAATTTGTTTTTGCCCCTGCTCCCAAGTGATTTTACCACCTTCATATTTGGCTTTTGCCTGCTGAATTGACTTCATTTGCGCAAGTGTCAAATTAAGAGTGGCCGCAATATTAGGACTTAAAGCCCAGTGATATTTTTCTTCCTCACTTAACGGGGGAAGACCTTGCATTCCTCTACCCATATTCACGGAACCCAAAGTAGAATCTAAGTTAGTAGTCCTTGCAACCGTAAAACTCGCCTGTACATCAGGCAGAAAAGTATTCCAAGAATATTTCTTTGCCCGCTCGCTAATGAGCAATGCAATATCGTTGCTTTTCAAATCGCGGCTGTTCTGCAACGCATATTCAACCGCCTGCTCTACGGTGAGCGTGATGACTTCTTCCTGCCCGCCGTCTTGTTGCGCGCTTGCGGCAAAAATCGAAACCATGACAATTGCCAGCGAAGCGATAAAAATTTTCCTCATGCCTTTTCCTCCTTAATTTTATTTAATTATAGATATTATTTTATGCAACTTTTTGCGCCGCATTCTATAAATTCATAAACCGCCGAAACAAAAAAATCGCGCCATTCCGGCGGAAATTCGTGCTTCTTTCCCATGAACAAAAATGAAATCGCCAAAACAGAAATCCATTTTATGAAAATACCTTTCGCGTTGCCGAAACCCAAACTGAAATCCGCAGGAAGGGCTTCCGAGAGAAACGAAAAAACGCTTTTGTCAATCACTTCATCATAAGTGCCCATGTCGTGGTAAGTGAAAAAAGCGTGCATCGAAATAAGTTGCGGATGCTCGGAAAAATAATTCACTTCGCCACAAAGCAAAACATAAATCACTTCGTCAATGTTTTCGGCGAACGCGCATTTTTCCTGCAAGACTTCGGCGAAAAATTCAATTTCCTGCCGCAACATATTTTTCATATAATCGGTCTTGCTTGAAAAAAAAGCGTACATCGAACTTTTCGCCACTCCAAGTTCTTTGGTGATTTTTTCCACGGTAACAATCTTTCCGGGATTTTTTTGAATCACCTTGAGAAACGCATCGAAAAAACGATCGGACTTTTCATTTTTTCCGAATTTCACTTTGCAAAGCGAATCCAGTTCCTTGCGGCGTTCGGGCGAAATCGGATTTTTCTTTTTTCCCAAGCCTTCAAAAATTATCTTGGCTATTTGCGTGCGAAAATCCGTCTCGCCCCCCCCCATAATTTCTTTTTTTTCCAAAGCCCGCGTAACTTCCGCCCAAAAATTCAAAATCGTAATTTCTATATAAAGCGGAAGAATTCGTTCGTGCACCCATTTTTTTTTGCTGCCAAAAGAATTTTCCTTGGAAAACGGAATTTTGTTGAGCGTGAGAATTTCTGCAAATCGCGCTGTCATTTTTTCATCGCAAAGCAAAGACTGAATGTAATAGTCAATGTAGCCAGGATGTTCCTTGTCGAATTCAAAAACATAATCCACCGATTTGTAAGTGGCGGCAAAAGTGTGCTTTCCGTTTTCGCTCGCGATTTGTTTCGCAAGAATTTCAAACGCCTCGAAAAAACGTTCGTTCATCGTGGAAAAAAGTTCAGCCTTGTTTTTAAAATGCCTGAAGATCGCAGTCTTCGTAATTTCGGAGGAACGCGCAATGTCGCTCAAGGAAACTTCTTTAAAAAGCATTTTCCTATACATTAAAAACGCGGAGGAAATTATTCTTTCTTTCGTGTTCGTCTGCCTTGACATAATTCTCAAGTTACCGAATGTTCGTCAACATTACCGAACATTCGGTAACTATACTATATCGATTTCGCCAAAAAGTGTCAACACATTTTTTGGCAATTTTTTCAAATGTTCCGACGAGTGAAAAAATAATCGCGCCTGTTTCACGCGCCCTTGAAAAAAAATCGTTTTTTTGCTAAAATATTTTCATGCATTTTGTTGCGGTCTTGCTTCAATTAATGGGAAGCCTCGCGTTCCTTTTGTACGGAATGAAATTGATGAGCGACGGCGTGCAAAAGAGCGCGGGCGAAAAACTCCAACGCGCGCTTTCCGCCATGACGGGCAACCGCTTCAAAGCCTTGCTCACCGGCGCGTTCATTACGATGATAATCCAATCGTCGGGCGCGACAACCGTGATGGTCGTGACTTTCGTGAACGCCGGGCTTCTTACGCTCAA
>CAMWIU010000067.1 GCA_947174385.1 uncultured Treponema sp. | reverse complement strand
CAAAGGACGCGGAATGAGCGTGGTCGGACGAATCAAGCAAAGCCGCTGGAAAACCGAAGAAGGAAAGAACGCAAGCCGCGTCACAATCATCGCGGAAAAGGTCGAATTCAAGCAGCGGTTCGCAAAGTCCGATACAAGCGAAAGCGACGCTCACGCCGCAGAAAGCGAAAGCGCGGCTCAAGATGAAATCGCGCTCGCGCTCGCCGCACAAACGGAGGAATCTGATTTGAGCGAGGATTTGGCATTCTAGAAATCCAAAAAGGCGCGAAATTATTTTCGGCGGGAAGGATTTTTGCCGCGAGCGTTTTTTGCTTTCTCGCCGAATTTCGCCTTGTATTCTTCCGGGGAAATGCTGTAAAAGCCTTCCTTCCAGTTGAAAAGCGACGCGCCTTCGAGCGGGATTTTTTTCAAATACGACTGCATGACTTGGCGGAACTCGGCTTTTTTGAGGCGCGTCTTCGAAAAGTCCAGCAAGAATCTTTTGAAGCCCGCGCCTTCTAGATTCGTGGCTTTGTCGGCGATCGAAAAAGGAATTTCGGGCATGACAAATGAGCCGTCGTCCGTGGAATTCACTTTGAAATTCATCTCGGACTTGTCGGAAAAATACGTGAAGTCGTAGCGTTCGGGAAGGCGGAATCGCAGTCGGAAAAGCGCGGGATACGCGAAGACCGGAATCAAGACGCGCGCGCGGACGCTTTCCTCGAAAACCGCCTCAAGGTTTTTGCGCGAATTCTCGTAAGGCGAAACGAACGCGGAAACGCCGCGATTCTCAAGCCACGAGACCGCCCACCTGTTGAACGTGTAAAGGTACGGGCCCGCTATATAGGCCGCGCCTTTTTTTCGAAGCATCGAAATATGCGCCAAATTGTTCGCGATGAAAGTCTTGTATCCCATGCCGACGAGCTCGTCAATCTGCGCGGAAAGGCTTTCTTCGATTCCCTGCGGACAAAACGGATCGAGCGAAAAAATCACCTGCGCTTTCGAAAAAGGAAGGAGCGTCTTTTTTACGAGCAAGTCGCCGAGCGTTTCGGAATTCACTTCGATGATGATTCGCACGGGATGCGCGGATTGCGCAAGGAAAACGTCCTCGACCGAAGAAACCTGAATGTAAAGCCCCTCGGGGAAAAAATCAAGCTCGCCTTTTTGCACGGGAGTCAAATCCATTATCGGGAGCACTTCGTCGCGCGGCTGCTTGTTGAAGCCTTTGAGTTCGTTCGGCAAAACGCGCTTGTATCTTTTCGTGCCGGCTTTGGTCTGCAAAAGGTACACTTCGTCGTACTGGCTTATTCCGCCAGGAACGTCGATCCATCGCCTGCCCTCTCCGTCTGTTTCCACATGGCGCACCTTGTGGCTCACGCGCCCCGAGTCGTCGTTTTTGTGGATGCGAATCGAGTCTCCGGGATCGGCATCGTAAGCCCCGCCACGCACGAGCGCGAGGCTCACAGAGCGTTGGTTTTCCTGCGCGTTCGGGGAAAGCGACTCCTTGAGCGAAACTTTGAGTTCCTTGGGAATTGGCTTGATCGCGGCGATTTTTCCCAAATAGATTCCCGTTCCTCCGGCTTGGTCGGGATTTAAAATCGCCTCACCCGCATTTTTCACGCCTTCTTCAACGTTTTTGAATCCGTACCAATACGAAGTTTTAGCGCGCGCAAAATCCGTGGAAAGCATTCTCTTTGCGGCGGCCACCGCTTCTTTTCTATTTTCCTGATAATGATCGATGACATAGCGATAGGCGGAGACGACGCTTCCGACATACTCCGCGCTTTTCATCCGCCCTTCGATTTTAAACGAATCCACGCCGGCTTCAATTAGCTCCGGGATTTTGTCAATCAGCTGCAAGTCGCACGGAGAAAAATAATAGCCGCCCCGCTCGCCCGAAGAATCCTGCGCCGTGTAAAATCTTCGGCAAGCCTGCGTGCACATTCCTCGATTCGCGGACTTTCCGCCCAAAAAGCTTGAGAAAAGGCAAAGGCCGGATTCGCTCACGCAAAGCGCGCCGTGCACGAACACTTCGAGCGAACAATTTGTCTTGGATTTTATATCCCTGATTTCTTCGATTCCGAGTTCGCGCGCAAGCACAACCCGCTTGAATCCTTCCTTGCCCAAAAGGTTAACGGCGGAAGCACTTTCGGCGTTCATCTGCGTCGATGCGTGAAGAGCGAGGTTCGGGAAAAATTCGCGGCACATTCTGATGATGCCGTAGTCCTGCACGATGAGCGCATCAGGTCCAACGCGATCGAGGTACGCCAAAAACCTGTAGAGCCGCTCGCTTTCGCGTTCGGTGCAGACTGTGTTCACAGCGACATAGATTTTTTTTCCCATTCGGTGCAAGGCATAGACCGCCGCCTCGAATTCGCGGAAAGCAAAATTCGACGAGCGAAGCCGCGCGTTGAAATTTTTCAATCCCAAATAAACCGCGTCCGCGCCTTCGCCAATCGCAGCGTCCAAAGATTCCAAATTTCCTGCCGGAGCGAGTAGTTCTGCCATAAGGCGGTATTATAGCATATTTTCAAGAAAAATGCTAGCACTTCCCGCGACTTTTGAGAAAGAAATCAACATACCTAAACACAACACCGAAGCATGAAATCCTCCGCACGAATCAGCATAAACGACTTTCCCAAAAGCGCGGAAATCCAGTTTTTAGAATTCAAACCCATAGACTGTAACTGCCTTGTAAGTTTCGCCCGGTTGCAAAATGCACGAAGGGAATTCGGCTTTGTTCGGCGTATCGGGGAAACACTGCGTCTCAAGGCAGACGGCCTCGTGTTTTTTGTAGACGCGCCCATTCTTTCCAATGACACCGCCGACAGAGTTTGCGGTGTAGACTTGGATTCCTTCCAAATTAGTTTCGACCGTCATCTTGCGACCGCTTTTAATGTCGCGGAGAATCGCAGCCACCACAAGCGGCTTTTGTTTGAGCGGAACGGCGGAATTTTCCTTGCCGTAAGCCGGAGTGACAAAACAATGGTCGTAGCCCGAGCCTGTTTTGGCGATGTCGCGTCCGAGCGGCTTTTCTTTAGTGAAGTCAAATGCCGTGCCAGAGACAGGAATAATTTTTCCCGTCGGAATCAAATTCTTGTCCACTTCAAGATAGCCTTCGCAATCCGATTGCATCGTGTGCTCAAGGACAGTGCCGCCGCCCGCAAGGTTGAAGTAGGCGTGATTCGTGAAATTCACGGGCGTGGGCTTGTCGGTGGTGGCAGTGTATTTCAGCGTGAGGCGGTTGTCCTTTCCGAGCGTGTACGAAACGCAAACGTCGAGATTTCCAGGAAAGCCCTGCTCGCCGTCCACGCTGCGCCTCGTGAATTTTACGCCGCATCCTTCCTTTCCTTCAATCGGAGCGGACTTCCAAACAAAATGGTCGAGGCGCGTGTATCCGCCGTGAAGCGTGTTTGCATCGTTGTCATTTTTGTCGAGCGAATATTCATTCTTTCCGATGGAAAATTTCGCGCCGCCGATGCGGTTGGCAAACCTTCCCACGATCGAGCCGAAGCAACTCGACGAGGCGACATAAGCGTCAAGCGTTGAATGTCCCAAAAGGATGTCGGTTTTGCCGCCGCCGATTTTATTCGGCAGGAAAATTCCCGTGAGCGTACATCCATAATCCATCGCGCAGAACGACATTTTTCCGTTCGAGACAGTGTAGAGAGAAACTTTTTGTCCGTCGCAAAGAGTTCCAAGAGCTTGTTTTTTTACCGTCATTTTTTTCTCCTATAAATTATGTAAGCATGGCCAAAACAAGATCCACTTCCGTAGTGGAGCGTCCTGTTTCCGCCGCGATTTCCTCGACATTCTTTCCAAGCGCGTTCAAATCGCGAACCTGGCTCAAAAAATCTTTTTTGGGAACAATTTGATTTTCGCTGAACACGATTTCAGGCTTTACAAGCGGAATCTTTCCGTAAGAATCGCCATCGCTTGTTACGTTAACAGTTTGACCAGCGTCCTCAAAAAGCGATTTCTGAGCGTTTTCCTTGAAAAGTCCCGTGAGCGCGTAGACCGCATCCGCGCCCGGAACAGGAGCTTCTTTGAGCGGCGCGCTTTTTCGGTATCTTTCTACTGCGGCTTTCGCGGCTGGCTTTTTTTTGGAACGGGCTTTTTCAGGAATGTCCGCGCTCCGCCCAGAAATTTGGCTTTGAAGAAACGCGCCCTGTTCAAAAAGAGCGCGCTCGTTTTTGAGCGTGTCAAGTCTGCGCTCGGCAATGGCAATCTTGCGTTCGGCTTCCGCGCTCGCTTCCTTGAGCGCACGAATTTTTTCTTCAATGAGATTCACGGACGAAACCGTGTTGCGCTGGAGGTCGGACGAAAGCCTTTCCATTCCCGCGCGAAATTCCAGCATGATTTTTTCCGTGGTGAAAAGCTTTTTGAATTTTATAAGGAACACCGCCCACAAAAGCAGGTTCAACAGAATCAAAGCCGCCACTGCCTGCATTTTCACCCCACAAGATTGACGCGCTGTCCCAAAAGCGGGTCGCGGATTTCGTATTCCCTTTTTTCGGATTCTTCGGTCTCTTGCCGTCCGCCCTTCTTTTCCTGCGCCTCGGCGTTCTGCGAATTTCCGCTTCCGTCTTTTTTTATTTTTCCAGTCTCGGACTGATTTTCCGCTGCACGTTGGACGGATTGAGATTGTCTCAGATTTTGGTTTACGATTCCCTGTTGCTGAATTTGCTGGGAAAGCGACGCGCCTTGTGTTTCGCCTGAAACGCGCTGGGCGACATTCGCCATCTGAGAATACATCGTCTGCAAGTCAATAGGCTGCAACGCCATTTCAACTCCTAGAACATCGAATAGCCTTCAGGCGCTTCGACACCTTCCATGTCAGGCTTTTCGTATTTTCCAGTGCGGACAAATCCGCCTTCCATAAAGAACACGAGACTTTTCATATCATTGCGGACTTCCTGCAAAGTGTCGCGAATGTAAATCTTGCATCCGGAATAAACAGTGCCTTCCACTTTAACTTTTCCCACTTGCTTCATCTCGCGCAACTTATCCTGAATCTGCGCCATTTCATCGTTGAGTTTTTCGGATTCCAACGTGATTTCTTCTTTGCGCGAGCGGTTGGCGTTAAGGCTTTGCTCCTTGTCCGGCGGAAGAACGCGACGCTGCTTCTTTATGTTTTCGAGAGAAGTTATGTTGTTTTCAACGTCCTCAAGTTCCTTGACTATAACGTTCTGCCTGTTTTGAATTTCTTCCAGCCTGTGCTTGAGACGCGGATCGAATCCGACTTCAAGGATGGTTTCAGTTCCGCCGCCCGGCGAGCCAATATTTTTTGCCGCGATTTCCTCCGTGGCGAAAAGATGACCTCCAGTAATCTGGGCTTTTTTTCCGTTGAGGATGATACGCTTCATCGCGCTCACTTCGCTGTTCATTATGCTGTCCGAAACGATGCAAAATTCTTCCACTTCCACTTTCGCGCTTTGGATGAATTTCGCCCAAACGGACTTTCCGCTTTGAACCACGCCTTCGTCGTGCCCGAAAATGCCGCGCGCCACAACGATGTCCCCATGCTCGCTTTTGATGACGCTTTTTCCGACAGTGCCGCCGATTTCTATGTTTCCCGTGGCTTTCAGTTCGTAACCGTCGTCCACGTTGCCCTTTACGATGACGCTTCCCAAGAAGTCGATGTTGCCGGTCTTGATTCCAATTGAATCCAGTTCAAGCACAGGATCGACATTGATTCTGCCATCATCGAACATTACGCGGCCAGCCACAGACGCAATGACAGTAACTCCGTCCTTGTCAAGTTCCGTGTTGCGCCCGAGCGGAATTTTTATGTCCTTGCCGTTCTTCGCTTCCATATAGCGGCCGCTCAAAGTCTTTCCAGCCTTGCCGCGTTCGGGAGCGATTTTCTGCGCGAGCGGCTGTCCCTGAACGACATTTTGAATTTGATTGAGTTCCTTGAAATTCACGTTGCCGGATTCAGTTTCTTTTGCACGAAGCTTTGTTGAATCCGTTTCAAAATTATATTGAATGTATGCGTCCGCCCCGTCATGCGGCATGACAGCGTGAGCCACTTCGCACGGCGTGCCATAGACAGGATTGTCCACGAACTCGGATATTTTGTCTTCCTCGATTCCGACCAAAACTCCCTGCGTGGCAAGTGCCTGAGTTATCATTTCGGCGGTAACTTCCGAACCGCTCATCGCGGGCGCAGTGGCAGTAACAGTGGCGACTATGTCATCCTTGGAAACATCGATTATGATGGAAGCGTCGCCAGCCTTGACATGCTTGTACTCGCCAATCTTCTCGTATTTCTCCTCCGTACCGCTCTTGGCAAATTTTTTGATTTTTCCTTCGTCAAGGCTTACGGTATCGGGACGGCGAGCGTCATTTATGATTTCCTTCGCGTCTACCAAATTTCCCTTTCCGACCGGAAGGACGACCTTGAGCATAATGTCTTCGCCGAAATGCCTGATGTAGTACAATCCATCCCTGTCGAGAGACTGTTCTTCCTCGGCGAGCTGCACTCCCAAAATCTCGGCTTCTTTCGCTACCTTTTTCTTTTTTTCAGCGACTGCCACGGCGTTCTGGTAAATCCGAACTTTCCACGGCTTTTTTCCCAATCCCAAAAAACCGTCCGAACCACGCTCAAGGACTTCGTATTCAAGATTGGACACTTTCGTTTCAAGTTGAGTGGAAGCGTCTGCAAGACATTCGTCCAAAGTGTCGGCGTTCACTTCCACCACGGAAAGCGAACTGTCGAACTCCCACTGAGTCTTCATGTCCTTTCTGACTTCTTCCAACGTAATCATCACATAATTCCTTTTCGCAAACTGGTGAGCTTGGCGCGAAGGCGAAGGTTTGCCTTGGTATGGAGCTGAGATATTCGCGATTCACTCACTTCCAAAACTTGCCCGATTTCCTTGAACGTCAAATCCTCATGGTAATAAAGAACGATAACCATTTTTTCCTTTTCGGGAAGTTCGTTTATCGCCTCGATTATTATTTTCCGAATTTCCTCGCGCTCGACAATCACATCGGGATTGAGGCTCGACGGAGATTCGATGCTGTCGCCGATGGACATGTGGTCGTTGTCGTTGCCCGAATACCACACGTCGCTGAGAGAAAGCACGCTAGGCCCAGTGATTTTCATCACCGTCTGCTGATATTCTTGTTCCGAAACGCCGAGCTTTTGCGCAATCTCAGCGTCGCTCGCGGTGCGCCCGAGTTTGGCTTCGAGGTCGCCGATGGTGTCTTCAATTTCGCGCGATTTTTGCCGCACCGAACGCGGAATCCAATCCAACTGCCTCAACTCATCGAAAATCGCGCCGCGAATTCTTGTAACGGCATAAGTCTTGAATTTGACATTCTTTCCAGGATCGTATTTTTCTATCGCGTCCAAAAGCCCGAACTGTCCGAATCCCACAAGGTCGTCGAATTCAACGCTGCCCGGCATTCCAACGCCAACTTTGCCCGCCACGTATTTTACGAGCGGCATATATTGGCGGATGAATTTGTCGCGGAGTTCCGGAGACTTTGTTTTCCGATACTCCTTCCAAAGTTCTTCTTCTGTCTTTTCATCGCTTAGCGTTGAATCCATATTTCCACACCCTAAAAATTATTCATCTTTTACAAGGACCGTTCGGATGGCTTCCGCCATTAGCGAAGCGTCCTTTGAATCCGCGATAGTTCCGTCCGAAAATTCCGTGCGCCGAGGAATCGACGGAGAGCCACCCTCGGCAAAGTCGCTGTCTTCGATTACGCCCTCGTCTTCCGAACTTTGCTTGTCTTCCGAATCGTCGCCGCCCAGCGCTGGAAAGTCGTCCAATTCGGGAAGTTCGTCGCCGCCCACCAAACTGTTCTTCGCGTCATCACTCTTGGAAGATTCAGGCCGCGCGGAATCTTCGCTCGACGATGTCGAAGCATTTACAGCCTCGGGCTTTGCCGACAAATCTTGTCGAACAAAAGTGCCGCTTTCATCGGAAACTTTTTCCGATGAAACGCCTTCATTTCCAGACGGCTCGGCAATTTTCGTCTCATCGGAAACGCCCGCAATCGGCTGCGCGGGACGCGCATTTTGTTCGACTACATTTTCCCGCGCCGAAGATGTTTTGACTCCGACATCCGCCGCGGTCAAAACATGCCGAGTGGAATCCAGCGCAAAAGTAGGAGCGTTTTCTTCGTTCGGCAAATCCTCTTCGCTCACCACCAAATCAACTTTCAAACCGACGGTCTTTTGCTGCGGCGCACGAGATTCGGTTATGGAAGAAGCCTCGCCTTCCGAAAGAAATTTGTCGTACACGACCTGAATTCCAACCGCGATTCCGCCGAACACCGCCGCAAAAATCACGGCCTTCAAAAGCGAAATCGGAAGGCTGTTCCTTGAGAGAAGTGAAACGAAAAAAGACAAAGCGAGCGCGATTGACGCACATATTACGACGGGCTTTATTTTTATCACTTCGTTTCCCCTTCCACAAAGTCAAAAATTCATTCAATATTATATTATAAATCAATTTCAAAAAAAAGTCTACAAGAACTTGACAAAAAATCAAGTTTTAGACGCGCTCCTTGAAACCCAAGAATTTCTTCAAGAAATTCGAAACGCCCTCGCCGTGCGGGGCTTCGGTCTTTTCGATGCGCCCGACAATGTGTTTGATGCACATCGAACTTTTTGAATTCGGATTCACCACGATGAACGGCTTTTGGCGAATCACCGAATTTTGCACCGAAGTGTCTTCGTAGACGAAGCCCACATAGTTCACTTTGAAATTGAGGAACTGCCCGACAATGCTGATGATCCGATCGGCAATGCGCTTGCCTTCTTCGGCGGAATGGACGCGGTTCACCAAAAGCTGCAAATTGATTTCGCGCCCTTCGATTTCCGTCGTTATGATTTTTATCATTCCGTAAGCGTCGGTGATCGCCGTTGGCTCGGGCGTCGTCACCACATAAACTTCGTCGCTCGCCGCCACGAACGAAAGCACGTTGTTGGAAATGCCAGCGCCCGTGTCGATGATGATGATGTCGGCGTTTTCAAGCGACGAAAATTGCTTTGCAAAATATTCAAGCTCTTCTTTGCTCAAGTTCGCGATTTTCGAAAAGCCGTTCGCGCCCGCGATGAATTTTATGTTGAACTCCGTGTCGAGGATGATTTCCTGCATCGTCTTCTGCTTGTTTATGACTTGAAGCAGATTGTATTTCGGCACGACGTTCAACAAGACATTGACGTTCGCCATGCCAAGGTCGCCGTCGATGAGAATCACTTTTTTTCCGAGAGTGGCGTAGGCGATTGCCATGTTCACGGAAATGTTCGTTTTTCCTACCCCTCCCTTTCCGCTCGTAACCGCGATAATCCGCGTGTTATGCGGACGGTGCGTTTCGTTTCCGTGTGAGTTCGCCTTCATAATTTCCCGAAGCTCGCTTAACTGATCTTCCATTGTCATTCTCCAAATTTATCTTCGATATGAATCCGGTCCACATTAAAACCGGAAAGCCTGATTAAAAAATCAACGACATTCGCTTTCTTGATGTGCCGCGCGACTTGCTGGCCGTCGGTTACATAGGAAAACGATTTGTGCCTTTCATTGAGCACGCTTATTATATTTCCGAAGCGCGTGGTTTCGTCGCACTTCGTTATAATCACAGAATTATAGCCGAACAGTTCGTAGTTCTGCATTATGTTTTTGAGGTCGCGCGATTTCGTGGAAGCAGCGACGGCAAGATGCACGTCCGGGCGAAGCCCGTCCACTCCCAGCGTGGTCTTGAGTTTGGCGATATTCTCAGAATCGTTCGGACTGTATCCCGAAGTATCAATGTAAATTATGTCGTTGTCCGCGCGAACGGAATCGAAAATCGTCTTGAGGTCGGCGGCGTTTTCGGCCTTGAGCACGTTCAGGCTGAGCATGTCGCCGAAAGTCCTGAGCTGCTCTTCCGCGCCCACGCGGGTTCTGTCAATCGTAATCATGCACATATTCAGCTTTTTCGCATTCTCGTCTTTTTGACGCGCGAGAATATTCTGAGTGGCGAGTTTTGCGATTGTAGTTGTCTTTCCCACGCCCGTAGGTCCAACAATGACGACTACATGCGGCGGACGGTGCGCGCTTTCAGGCGCGATGGAAATCGACTCGCCAATCCAGTCCACCACTTGCCGCTCCACGAGCGAAAAATTTCCGAGGTCGTCGAGCGAAAAATCTTTGCGCAGACGGAGCGCGATTTCATTTATGAATTCTTTGGTGAATTCGTTGTCGTCGAGCATTTCCTTGATTCGCTCGATGGATTCGATTTTTCCTTCTTCGGCACTTGCGCGCGGCATTGTTTGAATTTGGGCTACGAGGTTGTCGAGCTTGCTGTTGAGTTCATCAAGCCTGATTTCTTCCTTAGACTTTCCACCAGAGGCTTCGCGCAGAATTTTTTCTTTCACGCGGCGCAGACTTTCCGCATCACTCACGTCAACAAATGGACGCTCGGGTTGACGATTCACGACATATTTAACTTCGGTGCGCTCTTTTTGGAAAAGCCCGAAAAGCCCGTATTTTTTCATCACCTGGCGGCGATCAATGATATTGTAGGACTGCCCGTACATGTCGGCAAGTTTCGCGCGACAGTCGTTCATGTCCTCGCCTGTGAGCGTGAGAATTTCTCCTGCCTGATATTCGCTAACCATTCGCAAACTCCAATTTCTATTCCGCAAGTCGCGGAGCTGACTGCTTTATTTCTCCGAGCACTTCGATGGAAATGCTGTTCTGCGCGGCCATCACTTCGTTCACCGAAAGCGCGACGATTCCTGGAAGCTCGCGTTCCGTGGACGATTTTACGAGCGCGCGCACTTCGCCCGGGCACAAGACTATCGGCTGGTAGCCGCGTTCCTGCATCGCCGCGAACGACGCGCTCACATCGCCAATCCATTTTCGTCCATCCACAGGATCAAGCGCGACAAACGGACGCGAGCCATCGGCCGGAATCTGTTGATGCGCGAGCAAAAGTTCCGCGTATTCCTGCGACAAATTCAACACGCGCAAACAATGATCGTCGTCGGCATATTGCAGGCAGATTTGCTTGCCCAAAGCCTCGCGCACTTTTTCCGTGAGAATCCACGGACTAACTCCCGAGCCGTAATTCGCGAGCGTCTCCAAAATCAATTCTATATTTCGAATCGAAACTTTTTCGCGCAAAAGTCCCTGCAAAACTTTTTCGATTTGACCGTAATTGAATTTTCCAGATTCGAAAACTTCGTCCACAACCACTTTGTTCGTTTCGGAAATCTTGTCGATGATTTGCTTGACTTCCTTGCGCCCCAAAATTTCTGCGGCGTGAGAGCGAATTATTTCTGTCAAATGCGTCGCGATTACAGTCGGCGGATCGACAACGGCGTAGCCCGCGCGTTCCACTTCCGCGCGCTTGTCCTCGGGAATCCAAATGGCTGGCATTCCGAAAGCGGGATCTCGCGTTGGCTCGCCTTTCACTTCCTCGTTTATGTCGCCCGCATTTATTGCCATGTAATATCCCATTTTGAGTTTCGAGCGACCCGCTTCGATTCCGCGAATCTTGAAAGTGTACTCGCTAGGATCAAGCGTCATGTTGTCCATAATGCGAATGCTCGGAACGACAAGCCCCAAATCCAACGCGGCCTCGCGGCGGATGCGAGTGACGCGCTCAAGAAGTTTTGCGCCCTTTTCCTTGTCCACAAGCGGAATCAAAGCGTAGCCGATTTCAAGCAAAAGCGGATCGAGCGGAACGACGGGCGAAACGTCCAAAGGATTCTGTCCTGTCTGTCCGCCGGCGGCGGCTTCGGCTTCTGCGGCCTGCTTCGCGGCTTCTTCCATGGCGCGGTTTCTCTGCATCCGCAATCCGGCGAAAATGCATATACCCCCCAGGGGTATGAGTATATACCACGGCATTCCGGGCAAAATTCCAAGAACCGCCATCGACGCGCCCGCGATGACATAAGTTCTGCCCGAAGTGGTGAACTGATTTTTTATCGCCTCGCCGAGCTGTTCTTCCGTGTTGCTCGCCGTTACGAGCATGCCCGTGGAAAACGAAAGCAAGAGCGAAGGAATTTGGCTCAAAAGTCCGTCGCCAATCGTGAGGCGCGAATAAGTTTCGATCGCGCTCATAAAATTCTCGTGGCGAAGAACCATTCCAGTGATGAGGCCTGCGACCAAGTTCACGACCGTGATGAAAATTCCCGCCATCACGTTTCCGCTTACGAATTTCGAAGAACCGTCCATCGCGGAAAAGAAGTCGCTTTCGTTCCTGATTTCCGCGCGCTTTTGCCGCGCCTGCTCTTCCGTAATCGCGCCCGAATTGAGTTCCTGATCCACGGCGAAATTTTTCTGCGCCATCGAATCAAGCGCGAACCTTGCCGCCACTTCGGAAACTCGCGTCGCGCCTTTCGTAATCACGACAGTTTGAATCACAATCAAAATGATGAAAATCACCATTCCGACGACAAGGCCGTCCGTACCCGAAGTGCTTCCGACAACGAAAGTAGAAAACGCGCGAACCATCCGTCCGTCAAACCTTTGTCCTTGCGTGAGAATGAGGCGCGTTGACGAAACGTTTATTCCAAGCCCGAAAAGCGTCACGAGCAAAATCAGCTGCGGAAAAACCGTGAGGCGCGAAGGCTTCGGCGTGGAAATCACGGTGAGCAAAAGCAAAATCGAAATCGCCAAATTCAACGCCATGAAAGTGTCGAGCAAAACCGAAGGGAGGGGAATGATGAGCATGAGGACGACAAGAATCGCGCCTATTGCCACCGCGTTGTTTTGAATGAGATTCGTAAAATTATTCTGTCGTTCGTTTGGCATAAGTCCCCACCCTGACCAAAAAAATCAAATTTCTCAATGCAAGCGTTTCGTTTCTACGCCGCGCCGGATTTCTTGTTGAATTTCCTCAAATGGCTGTAAACCAGCGAAATCGCCTTAAAATAATCTTCAGGTATTATATCACCTAAATCCACGTCTGCATAGAGGGAACGCGCGAGCGGCCGATTTTCCACAATGGGAACGTCGTTTTCCCGCGCGATCTGCTTTATGCGCTGCGCCATGAAATCCTCGCCTTTCGCGCTCACCATCGGCGCAGAACTTTGCGCGGTGTCGTACTTGAGTGCCACGGCGAAATGCGTCGGGTTCGTGATGACGACATCGCTTTCAGCCACGGCGCGCGGAATGTTCGAGGCGAGAAGCTGCTTTTGCGCCTGCTTGATCCTTCCCTTCACTTCGGGATCGCCTTCCATTTCCTTGAATTCCTGTTTCACTTCCTGCTTCGTCATTTTCAAAGATTCGATGAATTCCCTGCGCTGAACGAAATAGTCGGGAATCGAAATCACGAGAAAAAAAATCGCCGCGAAAAACAAAATCTGCATCGCGATCGAAGCGAGTTTGCCGATTGCGCCGGCGACATTTCCGTTTCCGTGAATTATGAAAAGCAAGTCGCCGATATTCGCGCGAATTATGCTGAACGAAGCGAAAACCAAAACCGCGACTTTTAAAATCGATTTCACGACATTGAAC
>CAMWIU010000066.1 GCA_947174385.1 uncultured Treponema sp. | reverse complement strand
CTGCGATTCTCGCGCAGAAATTCCGCATTGTTTCTACGGTTGGAAATTTGAATTCCGAAAGCGGACTTCCTTTGAGCGTTTTTGAAATTCGCGAAGGGCACGAGGCGGGCGTTTTTGAAATGGGAATGAATCGCGAAAATGAAATCGCGGAAATCGCGTCCGTGCTTCGTCCGAACTTTGCGATTGTTACGAATGTCGGAACGGCGCATATCGGCATTTTAAAGACGCGCGAAAAAATCGCCGCTGAAAAGAAAAATATTTTTTCATACGTTACGGAAAGCGGAATCGCGCTTTTTCCCGAGGACGACGATTTCGCGGAATTTTTGGCGAAAGGCGTTCGCGGAAAAGTTTTGCGCTTTGGAAAAAAATCCGCGGAAAATTTCGGCGTGAAATTTTTGGAAGATTTGGGAATCGGCGGCACGAGATTTGAAATTGACGGAAATGAAACTTGCTTGAAAATTCCCGGAAGCCACAATTTTCAAAACGCGCTTTCGTGCATCGCGCTCGCGAAGGAACTTGGACTTTCGGCGCAAGAAATAATTCGCGGAATCGAAAACGTAAAGTTGCCAGAAGGCAGAAGCCAAGTGCGAGAAGTGCGCGTAAAAAACGGCGCGGAAATTTTTTTGATGCAAGACTGCTACAACGCGAATCCTGAATCTATGAAAAAGGCTTTGGAATTTTGCGCTTCGATAAAAATTCCTGGAAGAAAATTTTTCGTTCTCGGCGACATGAAGGAATTGGGCGAGCGTTCCGAAATCGAGCACGCGCGAGTTGGAGAAGCCGCCGCGCGTGGCGATGCGAAATTTGTTTTTTTTGCGGGAAGCGAAATGTGCGCGGCGTTCCGCACTTTGGAAGAAAATTGCGAAAAATCTTCTTGCGCAATTTCTGCGAAATATTTTTCGGACGAAGAAAATTTCATCGAGGAAATTTGCCGCGCGATTTTGGATGAAATTCACGACGGAGATTTTTTGCTTTTAAAGGCTTCGCATTCGATGGAATTCGAAAAAATTGCCGAAGGCTTGCGCGAAGTTCAAGGCGCGTCGCTTGGCGTGGAGGGGGATTGAGATGGGCGGCTATAATTTTTATCCTGCCAAGCCGATTTCGGATTACAAAAGAAGCGACCTCGGGCTGATTGTTTCGGTCATTTTGTTTTGGGGAATTGGAATGTGCACGCTTTACGTTTGCTCGGCGGCGTATTGCGAAAAAGTTTGGAGCGATCCTTTTCTTTTGGTAAAGCGGCAGCTCGGCGCGTCGGCTTTTGGTTTTGTGGGACTTTTGTTTTTCGCTTTTTTGCCGCTTGTTAAAATCCGAAAAATTCTTCCGTTCATAATTCTCGCGACAATCGTGCTTTTGCTTTGCACTTTTGTTCCTGCGTTCAGCGAAGAACGCAATGGCGCGAAGCGTTGGGTGAAACTTCCTTTCATGCGATTTCAGCCTTCGGAACTCGCAAAATTCGCAATCGTTCTTTACCTTGCGAATTTTTTCGACAAATATCAGCGCGAACGAAATTTGGAAGAACGCACGGTTTTTCCTGCTGTCGTCGTGATGATGGTTTTCGTGATTTTAATTTTCGGCGAAAAAGATTTTTCCACAGGAATGTTTTTGTTTTTGCTTTCACTTTTGCTTTTTTTCATAAGCGGAAGCAAGACGCTTTGGCTTGTTCCGATGGCATTGATCGGGATTCCTGCGTTGGCGATGATGATTATGTGGGAACCGTATCGAATGGAGCGCATCGAAGGCTATCTCAGTCCGGGACAATATTCGCAGGGCGTGAACTACCAGACGAACGCTTCGATTCGCGCGATCAGCACGGGTGGATTTTGGGGGCAGGGAATTGGAAGCGGACTCTCGAAATTGAACAGCATTCCCGAAGTTCAAGCCGACTACATTTTTGCGGGCTGGGTTGAAGCGATGGGACTTTTCGGAGTGATTTTGTATTTTTTGATTTTGGGCGCGTTCGCATACAAAGCCTACAGGTGCGCGTTCAATTGTCCGGATCGCTTTGGCGCGATTGGAATTTTCGGATGCATCTCTGCGATTTTTTTCCAGTCCATAGCGAACGTCGCTGTCGTTTGCGGCGCGATTCCTTCGACTGGAATTCCGCTTCCGTTTTTTTCGGCGGGCGGATCTTCGATGGTCGTGACGCTTTGCATGTGCGGATTTATGATAAATGCGGCTCGTGCCGAAAGTGATTCTTATGACGAGATGCTTGAAAGCGATTCAAGAAATTACGAGGTGGTTACAAAGGTGGCGGAAATATGAGCGACATGGTTCAAGATTCTTACATGAACGTAAGCGTGGGCGATTTTGGCCGTTATGCGGAAAGCGAAAATTCGGCTGAAAAATCCGACGACAAATTTTTTCGCGGAATAAAAATTTTCATCACGATTCTAGTGGGCGCATTGGCGTTGGAATTGGTTTTGTATAAATTCGTTAAGCCGAGCATCGGAGTGCCGCGCCTTGTCTACAGCGGTCTGAAAAATTACACGGAGGAAGAGTTGACGGCTGCAATCGCGCCGGTCTATCGCGGCAATTGGTTCAGCTTTGACACGAATACAATCGCCTCGAAAATTTCTGCCGTGAGCGGAATTGAATCTGTGGAAATCGAAAAGCATTTTCCGGATAAAATTTCAATCAACGTGAAGGAGCGCGAAAGCGTTGCCATGACATTCGTCACTGACGGCGGTCGCACCGTTCCAGTTCAAATCGACAAGAACTGCGTTTTGTTTGAAGTGGAAAGCGCGGAAATCGCCACAGACAATTCCATTCCGATAATCTCAGGTCTTCCCGTGGAATTCCTTTCCGGCGGAATGCGCATTCCTTCGAAGTACCGTTCGCTGATTGAGCAGATAAAAAAAATCCGCGAGCTGCCGCAAAAATATTTTGCCGCCGTAAGCGAAATCTGCGTGCTTCCGAAAAAATACGGCAATTACGAGCTGATGATAATTCCTGTGAATTCAAAAGCGCGCGTTCTCACCGACAGGGTATTGAATGAAGACGTGCTTCAGTATATGATTGTAGCATTGGAAGTTGTGAATTCGATTGAACCTGACGCAAAGCAAATTGACTTGCGCTATGGCTCGGTTTCCTGCAGAACTTCTGACGGAGGAAATCTTGAGTGAGAAAATTGTCGGCCTAGATATCGGCACGAGCATGATTCGCGTGGCCGTTGGAGAATTGGACGCGGATTCGAACATTGAAATAATCGGTCTCGCCACGAAAAAATCGCAAGGACTTAAGAACGGCGCGATTTTGAATTTGAAGGCGGCGAGCGCGGTGATAAAGGAAGCCATTGAAGCCGTGGAGCAGAACGCGGGCACGGAAGTGGTTTCGTGCGTGGCGGCTCTCGGCGGTCCACAAATTGAGACGCTCAATTCGCGCGGACAGTCTGCCATTGCCAAGCACGGCAAGGTGGGAAGTGAAATCACTCGCGCGGACATTGAGCGCGTAATCGAGGCGGCGCGTTCCGTTCCGCTTCCGCTCGACAGGGAAATCCTGCATGTGATTCCAAAGGATTACATGGTGGACGGCGGCGAATGCGTGAAAGATCCGATCAACATGATTGGCGTTCGGCTGGAAACTGAAGTCCATATTGTAACCGCTTCAAAAACTTCGATTCAAAACGAACGCGAATGCATAAATCGCGCGGGCTACGATTTGGAACGCATAATGCAAAAAACGCTCGCGGCAACTCAAGCCGTAGTCCATCAGGACGAAATGGACTTAGGCTCGATATTGATTGATTTGGGCGCGGGAACTACGGACGTGCTTGTGCTTTATGGCGGCGCACCGTTTGTGGGCTTTTCCATAAAAGTTGGCGGAAACCTTGTCACAAACGACATCGCTATTGTGAAGGGAATTCCGATTGCGGCGGCGGAAGAAATAAAAGTCAATTCGGGCTGCTGCTACATCGATATGCTTGACAATCCTCGGGATGTCGCGATTCCGGGAGTGGGAGGCCGCCCGCCTGAGCTTACGACGCAGAGCGAAATCTGCCAAATCATTCAGCCTCGCATGGAAGAAATTTTCATGATGGTGCTTCGCGAAATTCGGAAGCGAACAGATCTCACTCGCTTGAGCGGCAACATCATCCTCACTGGCGGAGGGGCGCAGATGGAAGGCGTTCTCGAACTTGCGAAGGACGTTTTCGGAACTAGCGCGGTTCGGCTCGGCATTCCCGAAAGCATCGGCGGCGACGAGGAGGCTTATCGCAAGCCTGAGTTTGCCACGGTGATTGGACTTGTCGTTTCACAAAAAGGCGCGACTGTGGCGAGTTTGGAATCGGGCGGCTCAGGAAAATCCGCTTCGGGGCGCAAGAAAAATTCCGCGAAAGGCGAAAGCATTTTGCAGAAAATGAAAAAGGCGTTTTTTTAAAATTGATATAATAAATCCGGCTGTGTCGGAAGTTTTTTTGGGAGGAAAAACTTATGTCTTTGATGAATCATTCTTTGGTGAACGAGGAAGGCGCGTCGCTTTCGAATCCAAGCCCCACGATAATAAAGGTTATCGGCTGCGGCGGCGGCGGCTCTAACGCTGTGAACCGCATGATTGACGCGGGAATCCCCAACGTGGATTTTATCGTCCTCAACACCGACTTGCAGGCGTTGAACAGCTCTCGCGCTTTCACGAAGCTTGCGATTGGGCAGAAAGTTACTGGCGGACTTGGAGCGGGCGGAAATCCCGAAGTGGGGCAGGAAGCCGCCGAAGAAGACACGGAAATCATCCAGAACATTTTGAAAGGCGCGAATATGGTTTTCGTTACGGCAGGAATGGGCGGCGGCACTGGAACTGGATCTGCTCCAGTCGTCGCGAAAATTGCGCGGGACATGGGCGCACTCACTGTTGGTGTCGTCACGACTCCGTTTGAATTCGAAGGTCCTGTCCGAATGGATTTGGCGCGCGAAGGAATCGAGCGGCTTCACAAGGAAGTCGATTCGCTCATCGTCATTCCGAACCAGCAGCTTTTGAAAATCGTGGATAAAAAAGCTCCTGCTCGTCAGGCGTTCCTCATTGCCGACGATGTTTTGCGCCAGGGCGTTGAAGGCATTTCGAACATCATCACAAAGGCCGGCGATGTGAACACGGATTTTGCCGATGTCACAGCGGCGATGAAAGGGCAGGGCGACGCGATTCTTGGCGTTGGAGTTGGCTCGGGCGAAAACCGCGCGGTCGATGCCGCTACAAACGCGATTCGAAATCCGCTTTTGGAAGATTCCAATATTGACGGCGCAAAAAACATTCTCATCAACGTTTGCTCCAATGGCGGCATTTCGCTTTCCGAAACCGCAGAAATCGCGAAAATCGTTACGGCTTCGGCCGCTCCTCGACATAAGGTTTTCTGGGGCAATGTCACGGATTCTTCAATGCCGGAAGACGAAGTGAGCGTTACGGTGATTGCGACGGGTTTTAATCAGGCGCAGTCCGCGCCGGAGGAAAAGCCAGTTCATCAAGAAATCCCAGTTGAAAAAAAAGAAAGCAACCTCGTTGACATCGACGAGTTTGATGGACTTTTGCACGGAAAGGCTGCCTACCATCATCACAGCGAGGAACTTTTCAACGAAGGCGAATTCGTGAAAGTTCCTGTCGCGGAAAAAATCGTGGCGGAAGAAGAGACACATGCTGTTGCTGCTTCTTCGGAAAGAGTTGACGGCGGCACTTTGGGACGCGACTTGGCTTCGTCATCGTATTTGTCTCGCAGACAGGCTTTCGCTTCCGTTCCTCAAGGCTGCGTTGACAGCGACAACCTTGAAGTGCCCACGCTTTACAGGCTTGGAAAAACTGCGCTCACGCGTGAAATAAATTTGCGCTAGGATTCAGATTCGGAATTTGAATGGAAAGATTCGAAAAACTTTTGCGGCAGTTCCACGCGAATTTGATTATGGTCGAAGGTCGCGCCGAACTTACGGCGCAGACTTACGGAACGGCCGTAAAAGAATTTTTGTCGTGGCTCTGCTCGAAGGAAATCGAACTTGAAAGCGTCGCGCTCAAAGATTTGCTTTACTATCTTTCGTGGCGAAAGTCACTTGGAAATTCCGAGCTTACGATCGCGAAGGACATAAGCGCGCTTCGTGCGTTCGGGGCGTTCCTCACGAGGGAAGGAATGTGGCAGGAAAATCTCGCGCTCGTTTTGGACAGGCCGCGCGCTTCGCGCGCGCTTCCCCGAGTTTTGAGCGTGGAGCAAGTGGACGATTTGCTTTCGTGCATCGACACTTCCTGCGCTCTCGGAATCCGCGACCGCGCGCTTTTCGAGCTTGTCTATTCTTGCGGGCTTCGCATCAGCGAGGCGTGCTCGCTTTTGATGGGAAATGTTCATCTCAAAGAAAAAATTCTTCTCGTGCGCGGAAAAGGCGACAAGGAGCGAATCGTTCCGTTCGGCGATGCTGCGAAAAATTGGCTTTCCCGATATTTTGACGAAGTGCGTCCGAATCTCGTGGGAAAAAAAATCGTGCCGCAAGTTTTCGTAAATTACAAGGGCAATGCGATTTCGCGGAAAGGCGTGTGGAAGCGTTTCAAGGAATTGGAAAGTTTTACGGGAATCGACTGCAAGGTGCACACGCTTCGCCATTCGTTCGCAACGCACTTGCTTTCGGGCGGCGCGGATTTGCGGAGCGTTCAGGAATTGCTCGGCCATGCTGATTTGGCGACGACGCAAATCTACACGCACGTCGCTACGGGCGAGCTTGGCGATTATCACAAGGAATTTTTCCCGGGACACAAGATAGTTAATAATTAATAGTGAATAGTTAATATTGTGTAGTGAATAGTTAATAATGATTGGTGAATATTGCGTAGCGAATGGTGATTGGAAAATTGTTGCCTGCTTTTCGTTTGCATTCGTAAATTTCAAAAAACTTGTTGACACGATTTTATTTTTTTGCTATGTTTATCTTGTACATTTTAATTAGTTTAAAGTGGACTCGCTAAAAAGCGGGTCTTTTTTGTAGGCGGCGAATGGAATATCTTCCTTTGGACAAGATTCCTCATTTTTCGGAATGCGAGCCTTTGGTGCGTGGCATGGGCTATGTGCTCGTGGATTTGAAAATTATTCCTCAAAAAACCACGGTTAAAATCAGTGCCGTCATCGCGTGCAAGGATGCCGGCGCGTCGCTCGGCGTGGACGAATGTTCCAAAGTGCACCGCGCGCTTTTACCGAGGCTTCAGGCGTTGCTCGGAACGGATCAAACTTATATGGAACTCACGTCGCCCGGAACCGACCGCAACATAAAGAACGCCGCCGAGTTCGCGCTTTTTTTGCAGCGAGAAATTCGCGTTTGGGACAAAAATGTTTCGGACTGGATTTCTGGAAAAATCCTGCGTTCGGACGAAAATTCCGTCACGCTGGAAGCGGACGGGCAGGAAAAAGTTTTTCGCTTCGAGGACATCGCGAAGGCGAAATTCTGCGATTGAATTTGACTTGATGGAAAAAATATAGTTTTTAACAGGAGGCTTCTATGTCTGAGATGGCGGAGGCTATAAGAGATCTTATTGAGCAAAAGGGACTTTCTGCCGAGTCTGTTATGAGCACGATCGAAAATATGCTGAAGGCGGCGTACAAGCGTACTTACGGCACGAACGCGAACGCAGTCGTCGTTTTTGAAAAGGACGAGAACGACATTCCCGTGGACGTTACGATTTATTCGCGCAAGGAAGTGATTGATGGCGGCGAGGACATTGACGACGTTTTCGATCCCGTTACGGAAGTGCCGCTCGGATATGCGCGAAAGCTCAGCCCGGATTGCGAGATTGGCGACGAGCTTGACATTCCCGAAGATCCAAAGACTTTCGAACGTTCTTCTGTTTCCACGGGAAAGCAGACGGCGCATCAGGGCCTCAACGAAAGCTACAAGGACAATCTCTACAACGAATACAAGGACAAAGTTGGCGGAATCATAATCGGCTACTACCAGCGCGAGCGCAACGGAACGATTTATGTTGACCTCGGAAAAATCGAGGGAGTGCTTCCGCAAAAATATCAGTCTCCGCGCGAGCGTTATGAAAAGGGCGACCGAATCCGCGCCTATGTCGCGGACATTTCGAAGAACGCGAACGGAATCCAGCTGATTCTTTCGCGAAGCGCGCCGGAACTCGTGCGCTCGATTTTGGAAACGGAAGTTCCGGAAGTGGCGGACGGAAGCGTCGAGATTACGAAGATTGTGCGCGAAGCAGGCTACCGCACGAAAATCGCCGTTTCTTCGCAGCGCGAGGACATCGATCCTGTGGGCGCGTGCGTCGGCTTGAAAGGCGTTCGAATCCAAAACGTGATTCAGGAATTGCTCGGCGAAAAGATCGACGTTTTGCGCTACGATTCGAATCCCGTGGTTTTCATAAAGAACGCGCTTTCGCCTGCGGAAATTTCTCGCGTGATAATTTTGGACGAAGACAAAAAGCAGGCTTTGGCGATCGCATCGGAATCGCAGTTTTCGCTTGCCATCGGAAAGCAGGGCTTGAACGTTCGCCTTGCGAACAGGCTTTGCGACTGGAGCATCGATGTCAAGACGGAAGAGCAGGCGGCGGAAATGGATTTGAGCGAATTCACTTCGCGGCAGAACGCGCAGAATTTGTTCCGCGACGACGACGATGAATTCGCGAAAATTTCAGGCTTGCCCGGCGTGGACGAGCGCGTCGCGGATTTGCTCAAGGCGGCGGGAATCGAGGACGTGCGGCAGTTCGTCGATAATTACGATTCGATTTCCGTGGAAGGCGTTTCCAAGGAAGATTTGGAAAAATTGAACGCGCTCATAAACGAGAACATCGAATTCGTGGATGAGGAGCAATCGCCCGAACAAGGCGAAGGCGCGAATGCGGAAAACAATGCCGCTGACGAGGAAGAATATTTCTGTCCTGAATGCGGCGCGAAGATAACTCTCGACATGACACATTGTCCTAAGTGCGGTGTCGAATTCGAATTTCAAGAGGACGAGGAATAGGATTTGATGGCGGAAGAAAGCGAAAAGAAAAGCGTAGTGTTGCACAGAAAATCGGCGACTCAAAATGCGCCCGAACAAAAGTCGGGAACGCAGGCGGCTCGCCCTCAGCCCGTCGCGGAAAAAAAGAAAAAAGTTGTCTTGGTGAAAAAGAAAACTCAATCTCCGTCGGCAGAAGCGAGCCAAGCGCAAAAAGTGCATCCAAAGGTCGTGGCGCAGCCTTCCGCCGAAGATTCCGAAGCGAAAAAAAATTCGTCCGAAGAGACAGAAAAGAAAGTTCAAGCGCAGCCCGCGCCGGAACAGCAGCAGGCGAAGCCCGTCGTGCGAAAGCAAGTTCCGTTCGAATTGGTTTCGGCGCGCCCGAACGTCAAGGCCGGAAATCTTTCCGATCGCCCGAAAGGTCAATGGAAAGGACGCAACGGTTTTGGCGGAAATCAAGGTCGTCCACAAGGATTTACTGGAGCGCAGGCGCGCGCCGGCTACCAAAACCGCGAGCGTGACGGAAACCGTCAGGGCGGCGCACGCGGCGGACAGCAAGGCGGATTTTCGCGACAGGGCGGCTTTAACAGGAACGGCGCGCAAGGCGCGTCCGGCGGATTTTCTCGCCCAGGATTCGGGGGGAGGCCGGGCGGCTTCCAAGGCAGACCGGGATTTCAGGGCAGGCCTGGATTTGGCGGGGGATTCAATTCCGGAGCGGACATGTCTTCTGCCGGAAAGCCTTCGCAGGGACAGCAGAAAAAATCGTTTAAAGGAAAAAAGCAAGTCTACAGCCGCAAGGACAAGGAAGCCGCGTTCGACGAGGACAAGTTTTACGAAACGCAGCGCAAGGTTGAGTCCAGCGTTTCCGTTGTGCCTCCTAAAATCGACATCATGGAAACGGTTTCGGTTCAGGACTTGGCGCGAAAGATGAATCTCAAGGCGAGCGAAATCATCGCGAAGCTTATGTCGATGGGACAAATGGTGACGATTACGCAGTCCATCGACAGCGACACTGCGACGATTTTGGCTGCCGAATACAATTGCGAAGTCCATCTCGTGAGCCTTTACGACGAGACTGTCATCGCCACCGACACTTCCAACGACGACAAGACTTTGCCGCGCTCTCCGATTGTAACGGTGATGGGACACGTTGACCACGGAAAGACAAAGACTCTCGACGCGATTCGAAAAAGCCATGTCGCCGAAGGCGAAGTCGGAGGAATCACGCAGCACATCGGCGCGTATGTCGTGGAAAACGAAAAGGGAAAAATCACTTTCCTCGACACTCCCGGCCACGAAGTCTTTACGATGATGCGCGCGCGCGGTGCGCAAATCACCGACATCGTTGTGCTTGTGGTCGCGGCGGATGACGGCGTTATGCCTCAGACTCTCGAAGCGATAAACCATGCGAAGGACGCGAAAGTTCCGATCATTGTCGCGGTGAACAAAGTCGATAAGCCGGACGCGAATCCGGAGCGCGTGCGCACCCAGCTTTCCGAACTCGGCCTTACTCCCGAAGATTGGGGAGGGGACACGCAATATGTCAACATCAGCGCGCTCAAAGGCGAGGGCATCGACGACCTTTTGGACGCGATTCTTCTTCAGGCGGAAATGCTCGAGCTCAAGGCGGTTTGGGATTGCCGAGCGCAGGGCAAAATTTTGGAAAGCCGTGTCGATCAAGGACGAGGAGTTGTTTCTTCGATTGTCGTTGAGCGCGGAACATTGCGCCAGGGCGATCCGTTTGTCGCGGGAATTTACGCGGGCAAGGTTCGCGCGATGTTCAACGACAAGGGAAAACGGATTCAGGAAGCCACGCCGAGCATGCCTGTGGAAGTGATTGGAATCGAAGGAATGCCGAACGCAGGCGATCCGTTCCAAGTGACCGAAAGCGAAAAGGATGCCCGCGCGTTCAGCGCTAAGCGTTTGGAACTCAAGAGATTGAAAGATGCCGAAACTGTGAAGAAAGTCACGCTCGACAATCTCTATCAGACAATCGACGAGCACGAAGTGAAGGAACTCAAGGTTGTCATAAAGGCAGACTTGCAGGGAAGCGCGGAGGCACTCAAACTTTCGCTCGAAAAACTTTCCACCAAGGACATCCGCCTTGTCGTGATACATTCTTCCGCCGGCGCGATCAACGAAAGCGACGTGATTTTGGCGGCGGCCGACGACAACGCGATTATCATCGGATTCAACGTGCGTCCCACTCCCAAGGCGAAACTTTTGGCGGAGCAGGAAAAAGTCGAAATCCGAAAATACAGCATCATCTACGAAGCCGTGAACGAAGTCAAAAGCGCGATGGAAGGAATGCTTTCGCCCGACACGAAGGAAAAAATCATCGGAACGGCGGAAGTGCAGAACACGTTCAAAGTTCCGAAAATCGGCACGATCGCGGGCTGCTATGTTTCAAGCGGCTCGATCAAGCGAAGTTGCGGAGTGCGCCTCATTCGCGAAGGAATCGTCATTTATACAGGAAAAATTTCTTCTCTCAAGCGTTTCAAGGACGATGCCAAGGAAGTTGCGAAAGGCTTTGAATGCGGCGTGGGACTTGAGGATTGGCAGGACATCAAGTTGGGCGACCAAATCGAGGCGTTCGAATATGTCGAAGTGGCGCGAAAACTAGGCGACGAAAAGATCGACGACAAGGCGAAGAACGAGGCTGCCGCGAGTGAGCAGCGTTCGCAGGCGCAGGCAAAGGCCGAAGCCGAAGCCGCCTTGGAAGCCGAAAAGATTGCCGCCGAAAAAGCCGCCGCCCGAGCAAGAAAGGAAGCCGCCGAAGCGCGGCCGGGCGCACATGGAATTCGCCCGCAGTTGGAAGGTGAGAATGGGGCAGTATAGGCTTCTGAAACTTGGCGAGCAGATTCGCGGCGAAATCGCGACGATGCTTTTGCGCGGCGAAATAAAAGATCCGCGCGTTTCCAATTTCCTCACGATAAACCGCGTGGACGTTTCCGCCGACCTCGCGCATGCCAAAGTCTACGTTTCCACTTTTATGTCCGAGTCGGAATTGGCGCGCGGAGTGGAAGGCCTGTGCAGCGCGGCGGGCTACATTCAGTCCACGATCGCGAAAAAGCTCACGATTCGACAATTTCCTCATTTGCATTTCATCGCCGACACTTCGGTTCGCGACGGATTCGAGATGGTGAAAAAAATCGACGAGATTGTGAAGAATGACGAGGCGAACTCAAGCAATTGAAAAGGCGAGGTGCTATGTCGCAGAATTTTACTTGGTGGAAGGACGGCGATTTTTTTGTCGGGCATTTGGATTCTTTCCCGGATTACGACACGCAGGGCGCGAGCCTTGACGAGCTCAAGTCAAATTTGATTTCTCTTTACAATGACATCGCTTCGGATGAACTTCCATAAAAATCGACGAGATTGTGAAGAATGCAAACTCAAGCAATTGAAAAGAAAGATTTGATTGTGCTTTTGGCGAAGCGGCCGGGCGTTACGAGCTTTTCTTCGCTCAAAATAATAAAGAAAGTTTTGGGCACGAAAAAAATCGGGCACACGGGAACACTCGACAGTTTCGCGCAAGGACTTTTGGTCTGCTGTGTCGGAGGGCTAACGCGGCTTGCGGGGCGCATAACCGAATTCGACAAGACTTATGAGGCCGTGATCGAATTCGGAAGCGAGACCGATACGCTCGACCCGACGGGCGCGGTCGTAAAAAACGCGCCGCTTCCTTCGCTTTTTGCGTTTCTGAATTCGCTTGAAAAATTCCGGGGAAAACTGAATCAAATTCCGCCTTCGTTCAGCGCGATAAAAATCGGCGGCGAGCGCGCGAGCGACATTCTGCGAAAAGGCGAAAGCGTTGAAATTCCTTCGCGCGAGATTTTCGTCTATGCCTCGGAATTGAAGGAAATCCAATTTGAAGATGGCGAATTGAAAAACTTTTCTTGCGAAAATTCCGATGCGGATTCGCGCCTCGAAATCGAAAATGATTTTTCGCGGAAGATAAAATATGCCCGCGTGGAATTCCGCGTGAGCAAGGGCACTTACATCCGAAGCCTCGCGTGCGACATCGGCGAGGATTGCGGAAGCACGGCGCATCTTGCGGGGCTTTTGCGAACGAAGGTCGGCGCGTTCTCTTTGCGCGACGCGGCGTTTTGCGAAACGCTCGCGCCTTTTATGATTCAAAGCGTCGTGAGCGGACTTGAAAGCGGATTCGCTCCGCGCGATGTTGACATGGACTTTGCCGAAAAAGAAGTGCTGCGAAAATCCCGAAGAATGTCGGGCGATTTGGCGCGCGCGTGCGGATTCGGAACTGCGATGCTCAAGGCTTCGCGCGCGGACGACTTTTTCCACGGAAGGCCGCTGCGAGAGAATTTTTTTGCTTCGTTGCAGGAAGTTTGCGGGGCGGAAAAAGAGCGCGAAGATGGCGGCCGCGATTTGGGTTGCGAGAAATACGCCGTTTTCCTTGAGACAGACGCGGGCGAATTTTGCGGCGTAGTGCGGAGGGATGGGCAGAGCCGCGCGAAGTTTTTCTATGAGTTCGTGGTTTCTTGATGCGGCGAAGATGGCTGTGCCGATTTCGACAGGCTCAAGTCGTAGCGCAGGTTTTGATTTGTTTTGTTGACGCTGTTTGCAATCACATGTATAATGTAGC
>CAMWIU010000065.1 GCA_947174385.1 uncultured Treponema sp. | reverse complement strand
ATTTTATCCACCATTCGGAAATTGGCTTTGCGCCGAATTCGCTTTTTTGTTTTGGAGGAATTTTTTCTTGAGAATTTTTCGAGCCTGTGATTTGCGTTGCGGTCGGATCGAGCGGACGTTCGCCAGTGTCGTCTTCGAGAAGTGCTGCGATTTGCAATTCGCGCCGGGAAAGAACTTCGCCGCGGATTTTTTTTTCGTAGCCTTGATCGCTCGGATTGTAAAAAACTTTTCCCACAAGCGCGTCGGGCAAATATTGTTGCGCCACCCAATGGTCGCGGTAGGCGTGCGGATAAAGGTAGCCCGCGCCGTGACCGAAGCCTTCCGCATCGCGGCTTGCGTCGCGCAAATGATTCGGCACTTCGTCGTCCTCTTTTTCCACGGAAGAAAGCGCGTCGAAAAATGCCATGCTGGAATTCGATTTGGGCGCAGTGGCAAGATACAGCGCGGCGTGCGCCAAATGGTAGCGGCCTTCGGGAAGCCCCACTCTGTCGAACGCGCGCGCGCATGATTCCACGACGCAGACTGCGTAAGGATCTGCGAGGCCTGTGTCTTCGCAGGCGGAAATCAGCATTCGCCTGAAAATGAAATGCGGATCTTCTCCCGAACGCACCATCCGCGCAAGCCAATACATCGCCGCGTCCGCATCGCGCCCGCGCAGGCTTTTTATGAACGCGCTGATTATGTCGTAGTGATAATCGCCATCGCGATCGTAAAGCACGACTTTTTTTTGAATCGATTCTTCGGCGGCTTCGCGGCTGATGTAGATCGTGCTTCCGTAAGCGGGGCGGGGAGGGGTGGAGTGCGGCGACCAAATTTCCGGCGTCGTTTCCACCGCAAGTTCCAAAGCGTTCAAAAGCGAACGCGCGTCTCCGTTTGCGGTTTGAATCAAATGTTCCAACGCGCCTTCTTCAAATTCGATTTTCCAATGTCCGTAGCCGCGCTCCGTGTCGTTCAAAGCCAAATAAGCGGCTTTTTGCAAATCGTCTTTTGTGAGCGGCTTCAACTGGAAAACTCGGCTGCGCGAAACCAAAGCCTTGTTCACTTCGAAAAAAGGATTTTCCGTGGTTGCGCCAATCAAAATTATCGTGCCGTTTTCCACCCAAGGCAAAAGCGCGTCTTGCTGCGCCTTGTTCCAACGATGCACTTCGTCCACAAAAAGAATTGTCCTGCGTCCGTAGAAATTCTTGAAGTCGTCGGCTTTTTTTATTGCGGCGCGAATGTCCGCCACGCCCGTGAGCACGGCGTTCAAAGTGATGAAATTCGATTTCGTGTGATTCGCGATTACTCGGGCGAGTGTGGTTTTTCCGCTTCCGGGCGGACCGTAAAAAATCACCGATGAAAGTTGGTCGGCGGCGATCGCCCTTCGCAAAAGGCGACCTTTGCCCACGATGTGATCCTGCCCGATGTATTCGTCCAAAGTGCGCGCGCGCATTCGGGCTGCGAGCGGCTCGTGAGAAATGTTTTCTTTTTCAAACAAATTGTCGGACATTTTATTTTCAATTTTGCAGGAACTTTTTACAATATTGCCGCGCCCGCATGAATTTATTTTAGCGACATTTTTTTCGTGTGTCAAGAAATTGCGGCGAGGGCGAAATGTGTGCGAGTTTTTGCGCAAGGCTTGTTTCAGCGCAAAAACTTGGTAGCAGGGTGAAGCGCTGCGCACGAATCAAAGAACGTTCAATTCCAAGTCGTCGTAGGCAGGCTCGACGCTTCCGCCGCTTTTTACGATTTCCGTCAAATTCGGATAATTCGCGAGAATCGTTTCAAGATGCAATTTCACTTCCTCGTGGCTTTTGTCGTGCGTAATGTGCGTCATCCAAGTGTGGCGCGACCGGATTTTTTCCGCCACGTCCAAGGCTTGCGAAAAACTGAAATGCGTGGAATGCGGCCTTTCGCGAAGCCCGTCAATTACGGCGTGTTCCAAAATGCCGCAGTTTTCCAAAATCAAATCTATGGATTTTTGCCCGATGAAATTGCAGTCGGTCAAATACGCGACGCTGCGCTTTTTCCCCTCCCCGTCGCGCGTGGAAACAAGGTAGCCCAAACAGTCCACTTTTCCGTGTTTCATCGGAATTGAAATTATTTGCATTCCGCCTATTTCAAGCGGATTTTTCGGCGTGAGACTTTCGCCGCGCAGCAATTTTATCCTCGGCTTTCCCCCTCCCACTTGGGTGCGTTTGAAAATGTAGTCGAAATGAAGCCGCACGATTTTGCGAGTTTCCGCGTTCGCGAAAATGTGGATTCCTTCGGGCGGAGCGTTTTTCGCAGCGTCGTCAACTTTTGTCGAAGAATGCGGAACTTTCGTGTGGCTGAAAATCCGAATGTCGTCGAGGCCGTGCAAATGGTCGGCGTGTCCATGCGTGAGCAAAATCAAATCGAGAGAAGGAATTTTCGCGCGCAAAGCCTGCTCGCGAAAATCGGGGCCAACGTCAATCAAAACGCGCGTCGTCTTTCCGCCCGCTTCGTTCGTTATCAACGCACTCGCACGGAGCCGCCTGTCGTGCGCGTCTTGCGAAGAGCACACTTTGCATTTGCACGCAATCACAGGAACGCCGTGGCTCGTGCCGCTTCCAAGAATCGTAAAAACCATAATTCATTATAAGTCAAAAATCGAATTATTTCCAGTGGCAATTTCTGCGAAAAAAAAATCGGCATTATAAAATCACTTGTTTTTAACAAGAGACCGCTTGCGACTTGACGAAGAATTGTTTTTTTGATAATATATTTTCATTGAATCTGTGCGCGCAATTCAGTTGCATTGCATGGTTGTGCGTCGTTCGCAAAAAGGGGACAAAATGCTATACTCTGAACCTACGAACCTTGCGGTCGTGGCATGCCCGGGCGGCGAATCTTTTGCCGACGAAGTTATCACTCATCTGCGCAATATCTACAAACATCGTTTCACTTTAAAAAACGAGACGATTTCCAAAAGATACCAAATCGATAAAAATGAGCTTGTAAAGCAAATAAATTTAGGAAGCGACATAAACACGTCGGACATCGCGATGCGAAACGCGACAGACAAATATCGCCCGCCGGTTTTCAAAGTCAAGGCGCGATTCACGTATTTTATGAACGGCGAATTCAAAACCGAACTTTTGGAATGCGTACGCGGAAAAGACGTTTTCATTTTCCAGGACGTTGAAAACCACGAGCCGCTCGCGCTCAATGACGGAAAGAACATTATGTCTCTTTCGGTGAACGACCATGTGATGTCGATGCTTGTTACTGTTGACGCCGTTCGGCAGGCGGGCGCGGCAAGCGTGAGCCTTGTTGTTCCGGCATTTCCGTATAGCCGCCAGCACAAAAAGAAAGGCCGCGAAAGCCTCACTGCGAGCATGCTCGGGCACATCTACGAACTTCTTGGCGTAAAGCGAATCATCACACTTGACATTCATTCGCGCGAAATCATAAATGCGTTCAATACGATTTCATTGGAAAACCTGCACGCAAGTTATCAGATAATTCGCGAGCTGGCGAAACTCCTCGACCTCACTGGAAAGACCGAAGATTTGGTCGTGGTTTCGCCCGACACGGGCGCGGTGGACAGGAACAAATTCTATGCTTCCGGCCTCAAGCTTCCGCTTGCGATGATTTACAAGGAGCGCGACTATTCAATCGTGACGCAAGACGCGCACAGCACGAACATAAAGTCGGTGAAACTTTTGGGCGACGTTCGGGGCAAAGTGGCGTTTCTTGCCGACGACATGCTCGGCACGGGCGGCACGCTTCTCAAGGCGATGCAGTTTCTCAAAGAGCAGGGCGCGACAAAAGTCATCGCCGCGATTTCGCTTCCGTTTTTTACTGGCAACGCGATCGAACTTTTTGACGAAGCGTACAAGCAAGGCTGGTTTTATCGAATCATCGGAACGAATGCCGTTTATCACGAAAAACTCAAGAACAAAGAATGGTACATCGACACGAATGTTTCAGGGCTTTTTGCCAACGTCATCACGCGCGTTCATCACAATCAGTCGCTCGGTGATTTGCTCGACAATCGAAACATCATCGAAAAACTTGTACGGCTTGACACGAGCGTAAACGAGGACGATGAATAATTGCGTCCTCGCAGTTGACATAGGAACGAGCGCGCTGAAGGCGGCAGTAATTCGCGCGGACGGAAAAGTCTTGGATTTTTGCCGGGAAGAATTTGCGCCGATAAAAATTCCTTGCGAACAAAAATTTTCCCAAAAATGGATTTTCGCATTCGGCGCGGCTTGCAAAAAAATGCAGGGCGCGATTTCCGATGCGCGCGCGATTTGCGTTTCCGGCAATGGGCCAACTTTGGTTTTCGAAGACGGAGCGACACTTTTATGGAACGCGCCTATTTCGAAAAATGCAGAATTAAAAAATGCGGAATCGGAACTGGAAAACGCCGCGCCTGATTCAAGAGGCATTTTTTGTGAAGCGAAAAAATCAATTTTCATTCCGAGAATTCTCGGTGCGAAAAATATTTTTCCCGCGCAATGGAACGAAGGAAAAAAAATTTTTTCTTGCCCCGAATTTTTAATCAATAAAATTTGCGGAGCGCAAATCACGATTCTTCCCGAAGCGCGATTCAAGGCGGCTTATTGGACGGAAGAAATTTTGGATGCGTTGGAAATTCCGCGCGGAATGCTTTGCGATTTTTTTCCCAGCATGAAAATCGCAGGATACGTCACGGAAAAAGCTGCCAGCGAATTCGGCGTGCCTTGCGGAATTCCCGTCCTCGGGGCGGGGCCTGATTTTGTAGCCGCCTTAATCGGCACTGCCACGATAAAAGCCGGCGCGTTGTGCGACCGCGCAGGCTCAAGCGAAGGCTTGAATTTGTGCACGCCGTTTCCAATCACGGCGGACGAAATCCGAACGCTTCCTTCGCCAGTCGCGCCTTTTTGGAATGCGTCTTTTTTAATCGAAAATCCTGGAAAATCGAATTCTGAAAAAGTGAAAAATTTTGCGCAAGGAATTCGCGTGCTAAAAAAATGCGCGGAAAAGCACGGCGTTTTTTTCGACAACACAATCGCAATTACAGGCGGGCAATCGCGCGATGAAAATTTGATTCAGGAAAAAGCGGACGCGGCAGGAATAAAAATCGCGCTGGGACAAATTGCGGACGCGGAACTTTTGGGCGACGCTGCGATTGCGTTTACCGCGCTCGGCGAATTTGATTCGCTTCAAAACGCAACGGACGCGATTTGCAAAAAGCAAAAAATTTTTTATCCGAAAAATTCAAAAGGCGAAAAATGAAAGTCATAAAAATTCCTCAAAATTTGAAAACGATAATTTTCGACATAGATTCCACGCTTTACACAAACGAAGAATATGCGTTCGAACAAGTCGATTGCCAAGTGCGACGCTTTGCGAGCGAGCGCGGAATTTCCAATGACGAGGCGCGAAAATTGGTGGCAGACTTCCGCGAAAAATTCGCGCGCGAAAATGGCGGAAAAAAAATCAGCCTTTCGAACACGCTTCTTTCATTCGGCGTTCCGATTCAAAAAAGCGTCGAATGGCGGCGCGAACTTTTGGAGCCGAAAAATTTTTTGACGCGCGATGAACGTTTGCAAAACACGCTTTCCGCACTTTCAAAAAAATTCAATTTGATTTGCGTGACGAACAATCCTGTAACGCCCGCGAAAAAAACTCTTGTCGCTTTAGGCGTGGAAAATTTAATTTCGGACATCATCGGACTTGACACTTGCAATGTTTCAAAGCCCGCGCGCGAGCCGTTTTTGCTTGCCGCCGAAAAATGCGGAAGCCACGCGCAAGAATGCTTGAGTGTCGGCGACAGGTACGACTTGGACATTGCCGTGCCGCTCGAACTTGGAATGGGAGGGGTATTGGTCGAGGGCGTGGCGGATGTGTACAGTCTGCCGGATTTTTTGCAATAATAGATTTTGCGAAGGGCTTGAAAAAAAAATCGCTTTGATGTATAGTATGAAAGGCATTTTGAAAAACGGTCCATTAGCTCAACTGGATAGAGCGGCCGCCTCCTAAGCGGCAGGTTGTGTGTTCGATTCACATATGGGCCAAAAAAGAGCGTGGCGTTGATAGCACGGCTATTGCCGTGCGTAAGAGGGGGTAGGCAGAAATGTTAAGCAAAGTGAAAACTTTGCGTTCATTGTAGCCGAGGGGACTCGCAACGAGCACGAATGTGCGAAGTTTCAAGCAGGACCTCCCCCACCTGCTAAAAAATCACCTCCTCGCTAATTTCCCCATTGACAGAATTTCATTTTTCCGATATACTTTTTGAAACGATGGCGTTTGCGCAAAGGGCGTTTTGTCTTTTGGGCGAACGCTTTTATTTTTTTAGGAGATTCGCAAAATGGGAAAAGACACTGGATTCATCGAATACAAGCGCGAGGCGAACGACGACATTCCGCCTTTGGAGCGCATAAAAAATTTCAAGGAATTTCATTCGTACCTTAACGACGGCGAGCGCAAAAATCAGGCGGCGCGTTGTATGAATTGCGGCGTTCCGATGTGCCAAAGCGCGCTTCGCCTCAAGGGAATGGTTACGGGCTGCCCGCTGCACAATTTCATTCCCGAATGGAACGACGCGCTTTACAAAGAACAGTTTGACATGGCGGCGTGGCGGCTTTTGAAAACTTCGAACTTTCCAGAGTTCACTGGTCGCGTCTGCCCCGCGCTTTGCGAAAAGGCTTGCAACCTCGCGGGCGAAGGCGGCTTGGAAAACGCCGTCACCGTTCACGACAACGAACTTTATATAATCGAGCGCGCGTTCGATTCCGGCTACATGAAGCCTGAGATTCCGAAAATCCGAAGCGGAAAAAAAATCGCGGTCGTCGGTTCTGGTCCTGCCGGGCTTGCCGTTGCGGATTCGCTCAATCATCGCGGACACAGCGTTACGGTTTTTGAGCGCGACGACAAAATTGGCGGACTTTTGATGTATGGAATTCCTAACATGAAGCTTGACAAAAAAATCATCGAACGGCGCGTGAATTTGATGAAAGAAGAAGGCGTTGAATTTGTCACGAACGCCGATGTCGGGAAAAATATTTCTGCCGAAGAACTTTTGAAAAATTACGATGCCGTGGCGCTGTGTTGCGGCGCGAAAAAGCCTCGTCCGTTTTCAGCTCCGGGCGCGGACGCAAGCGGCGTGATGTTCGCCGTGGATTTTCTTAAATCCGTGACAAAAAGTTTGCTTGATTCAAATTTGAATGACGGCGCGTTTTTCGATGTTAAAGGAAAGGACGTGATAATTTTGGGCGGCGGCGACACTGGCAATGACTGCACGGGAACTTGCATTCGGCTCGGCTGCAAATCAGTGACTCAGCTCGAAATGATGCCGTGCCCTCCGACCGAGCGCGCGCAAGACAATCCGTGGCCCGAATGGCCGAAAATCCTCAAAGTCGATTATGGCGCGCAAGAATCAATCGCGAAATTCGGAAACGATCCGCGCGTCTACAAAACGACGATAAAAGAAGTTTTTCAAAAGGACGGAAAAGTTTGCGGCGTGAAAACCGTCCAAGTTGAATTCCGAATGGTCGAAGGCAAGCGGCAACTTTGCGAAATCGAAGGAAGCGAAAAAGATTTGCCCGCCGATTTGATTTTGGTGGCCGCAGGATTTTTGGGCGCACAAGAATACACGGCGCACAGTTTCGGCGTGGAACTTACGCCGCGCGGCACGGTAGCTTCAAAAGAAGGCTCGTATTCTGCGAGCGCGCAAAAAGTTTTCACGGCAGGCGACATGCATCGCGGACAATCGCTTGTGGTTTGGGCGATTGCGGAAGGTCGAGAGTGTGCGCGCGAAATCGATGAATATTTGATGGGCTATAGCAATATGTAGCATGTTCAAAATCCGCGCAAATAAAGGCGCGGATTTTTTTTGGAGAATTCCGCTTGAAATTTTGAATGCTCTATATATAAAGTAGTAGTAATATATAGCACTCTAATATTAGAGTTGTTCGTACGCAACCTTTTTCCTTGCTACAAATTTGCGGCAAGGATTGGAGCACCTGCCGCAGGCAGTCCTGGAGAAAGCACGAAGTGCGCACGGAAGGATGAGGCGCGGTTAGACGGCGAAGTGCGAAAAGCCTGTTTTTTGTGGAGCGCAGCGAAACAAAAAGCCGCCCGAATGATGAAAATGAAAAAACGGCTGGCTTGATAACACTAGAAAAAAAATCGCTTTTCCGCTAAAATGATTTTATGGGAACAAAAAAATTCGATGACGAAACAATTTATATTTTGGATTCTTACGGCCTGATTTATCGTTGCTACTTTGCGTTTATTTCGCGTCCGCTCACGGATTCTCACGGGCGAAACATTTCCGCGCTGTTCGGATTTTTCCGCAATTTGCATTCGCTTTTGCAACATTACAAGCCGAAGACTTTGGTCGTCGCGCTTGATTCAATCTCGAAAACTTTTCGGCACGAAATGTATTCGGAATACAAAGCCACTCGTCAAAAAACGCCCGATGATTTGCACGCGCAAATTCCTTGGATTGAAGAAATTTTGGCCGCGCTCGGAGTTCCTGCGATTCGCGTTGAAGGCTATGAAGCAGACGACGTGATTGCGACGATTGCGACCAAAGCGGTGGCGGCTGGAAAAACTTGTCGCATACTTTCCGGCGACAAAGACTTGATGCAATTGGTTTGCGATGATGTTCAAATTTTAAAGCCCGATCACAGCGACGTTTGGAAAGTCGTTGGCAAGGAGGGGGTAAAAGCCGAATGGGGAGTGCCTCCCGAAAAACTCTTGGACTTGCTTTCGCTTTACGGCGACACCGCCGACAACGTTCCCGGCGTGAAAGGCGTGGGCGTAAAAACCGCCTGCAAACTTTTGGACGAATACGGCTCGCTCGAAGGCATTTATGAAAATGCGCAGGAAATCGGTGGCGCAATCGGAAATAAAATCCGCGATGGAAAAGACAACGCATTTTTTTCAAAAAAATTGATCGCGCTTTGCACGGATGTTCCCGGCGTGGAATTGGAAAAAATTCATTCGACAAATTTCAATTATTCTGCCGCCGCCGAAAAATTGAAATCTTTTGAAACGCCGCAAGTTGCAAAGCAATACGCGATGCTCGCAGTCGAATCGGGACAAAAAATTTCAGGCGATGAAAATTCCGATTCCGCAGAAAAAAAATCAGTTTCTGCGAATCCAAAATCTGTGGAAAAAAATAGTTCCGAAAATTTTTCGGAAGAAATCGCCGAGCCAATTCCGCTCAAAAAAAATTCTGGCAACTATAAGGCGATTGAAACGCAAAAAGATTTGGCCGCGCTTGTCGATAAAATTTTGTCTTTCGGAAAAGTCGCGCTCGACACTGAAACGGATTCGCTTGAAACTACGAAAGCGAATTTGGTGGGATTCAGTTTGTGTTGCAAAAAAGGCGAGGCTTTTTACATTCCAGTTTTGGCGCAGGACGCTTCGCTTTTTGAGCAACGCGGAATTTCTTTGAATGATGCGCTCGCGCAAATCCAGCGACTTTTTGACGCAAAAAATTTTCTGCTTATTTTGCACAATGCGAAATTCGACTACAAAGTTCTGCGCGGCGCGGGCTTGAACGCAAATACAATCAAGGCGAAAATTTTTGACACGATGATTGCCGCGTGGCTTTTGGAACCGGACAGGCTTGGCCGCTCGCCTTATTCTCTTGAAACTTTGGGGCAAACGAAGCTTGCGTTGATTGGAATTGAGTTCAAAGATTTGGTTGCGAAGGGACAAACATTCCGCGACGTGCCTCTCGAAAAAGCCGTAGATTATGCCGCCGAGGACGCGGACTTTACTTGGCAACTTTTTGAAATTTTTTCGGACGAACTCAAGCAAAAAAAACTTGACACGCTTTTCGAGAAAATTGAAATTCCGCTTATCACGATTTTGGGCGAAATGGAAATTCAAGGAATTCACCTTGATTCAAATGCGCTTTCGGATTACGCGAAAAATTTGGAAAAAGAAATTTCCTCCGCCGAACAAGAAATTTATTCGGAAGTCGGACACGAATTCAATGTCGCTTCTCCAAAGCAGCTTCAAGAAGTTTTGTTCAAGGAACGCGGGCTCAAGCCGGGCAAAAAAACAAAAACTGGCTATTCCACGGACACGAGCGTTTTGGAAGAACTTGCGCTGTTCGATTCCGTTCCTGCGAAGATTTTGAAATTCCGCGAAATGTCAAAATTGCAATCAACTTATGTCGAAGCGTTGCCGCGCCTTGCGGATGAAAACGGTCGCATTCATACGACGTTCTTGCAAACCGGAACTGCCACAGGACGGCTTTCCAGCCGCGATCCAAATTTGCAAAACATTCCAGTGCGCAATGATGCTGGTCGAAAAATTCGAAGTGCGTTTACGGCCGTTCCTGGAACGATTCTTATCAGCGCGGATTATTCTCAAATTGAACTTGTTGTGCTGGCTCATCTTTCTGGCGACAAAAATATGCGCGAAGCGTTTTTGAGCGGAAGCGACATTCACAAAGCGACGGCTTCGCTGATATACAATGTGAATCCTGATGACGTTACGCCAGAAATGCGTCGCACCGCGAAGACAATAAATTTCGGCGTGATTTACGGAATGAGCACATTCAGGCTTTCGAACGAACTCGGAATTTCTCGAGCCGCTGCCGCGCAATTCATCGAAAATTATTTTGCGCAATATGTTTCGATTGACAAATTCATAAAAGAAACAATTGCAAGCGCGGAAAAAAATGGCTATGTGGAAACACTGATGGGTCGCCGCCGAAAAATCCTGAACATCAAAAGCCGCAACAAAATCGAAAAGTCTGCCGCAGAACGAATCGCAGTGAACACGCCGATTCAAGGCAGCGCGGCCGACATCGTAAAAAAAGCGATGATTGATGTCGATGCGGCGTTGAAAGAAAATTCATGCGAAGCAAAACTTTTGCTTCAAGTTCACGACGAACTGATTTTGGAATGCGCCGACAACGAGGCCGCAATCGAAAAAACAATTTCTATTTTGAAAGAAAAAATGGAAGGTGCGATAAAACTTTCCATTCCGCTGAAAGTTTCGATTGAGCACGGCGCGAATTGGGGCGAGTTTCATTGAAGCTTTCTGTGCGGAGTTTGTATGAAATTTATTGTTAGTATCAAAAACGAACTTTGTTCAATTTTGATACTAAGTAGTAAACTGCAAGTATCGGGGCGTTACGGGGGCATTGCCCCCGTAGAGGGGGTAGCGAAAGACCGCGTGAGCGGGCTGGAGCGAGGGGGAGACTTTCCCCACACAAAACTTACAAATATATAGAATAATTTTTGTTAATGTGATATAATCTCGCGCAATATGGAACACAAAACGCGGCATTTGTCGGAAACTCAACTTGCGAACATTCGCGCGGCGGTGGAAACGATTCTCGTGAATATCGGCGAAAATCCAAGGCGCGAAGGACTTTTGGAAACGCCCGATCGCGTGGCGCGGATGGTGGACGAAATTTTTGAAGGAACGCGATTTTCGAACGACGAAATTGCGGAGGAATGCGGCAAGACGTTTCCCCTCCCCGAAGGCTCGATTTCGAACAATTCGACGGTGGCCGTCACGAACATCGAGGCTTTCAGTTATTGCGAGCATCACCTTGCGCTGATGTACAATATGCGCGTGAGCGTCGGCTACATTCCGCGCGATCGAATCGTGGGCTTGAGCAAAATTCCTCGAATCGTCGATTTGGTTACGAGGCGGCTTCAGCTTCAGGAAAAAATCGGAAACGACATCGCGGACATTTTGAGCAAGGTCGTGAAAACGGAAGATGTGATCGTCGTGATTTCGGCGGAGCATTCTTGCCTCACTTCGCGCGGAATAAAAAAGCCCGGAACAAGGACGAGCACGATTACGGCGCGGGGCGCGTTCGAAACGCAAAAAGAAAAGCGGCTTGAATTTCTCAAGACAATTGAGAATAATTCAAATTGACGACTAATTAATCGTCGTCAATTTGAATGTCGAGTTTTTTTGCAAAAACTCGCTTATTGATTGCGATTTTTCGCTTCGCTGCAAAATCGCGTTTTCAACAACTCAAAAATTGAAATTTTTTTCGTTGTTGAAAATTAAAGAAAAAATAATTTCGGTGGCGCGAAATGGAAATTAAAAAATATTACGAAGAAATTCACAAGCGTTTCGGAAACATTCGGCGGGCGCGCGGAAATTTTTTGTACACGCAAAAAAATGTTCGCATCACCGACTTGTACCGCGAAGAAGGACGCGCGATTTTGGGCTGGGGAAACGGCGCGTACACAATTTTCAAGAACACTCTGAACAAAGGACTTGCCGGCTCTTTCATCACGGCTTCGCGCGCGCGGCTCGAAAAAGCGGTTTCGGACATTTTGAATTCCAAGCGAAAAATTTTCGTGTTTTCGAAAAAAGAAATCGCGCTGCAAGCAAGCCTGATTTTTTGCAAGGAAAGCGTGGCGTTTTTCAAGCCGTTTGCAAAAAACGCGCAAGGCGAGCCAATCGATTTTTCCGCGACAAAATGCGTCGTGCTTTACCCCCCGCTTCCTTGGACGAAAGACATTTTCATTGTGGCAGTCCTTTGCGACGGTTCGGAAAATTCTTGCGGCGAATATTTTGAAGAACAATTGAAGCAGGCGCGAATTTTTGCGCAGACGATTTCCCCAGCTTTGGAAGCTGCGGCGAGCCGAAGTTTTTACGATTTGATTGCCGCGCAAAAAAATTTCTGCGAAAAAGATTTTTTCATTTACGACAAAATCCTTGCGAAATATTGGCGGCGCGAAGGCTGCTATTTGCGTCCGAAAATGTCGCCAGAAAAATACGACAATTTCGTTTTGCATTGCCTTGACTGCGCGATCGCGATAAGTCCCGAATACGCGGTGGATTCGATCGTGCCTTTCGGCGTGGACGAGGGCGTTTTCAGAAAGTTGGAAAAATCCGCGTTTGAATTTTAAGCGAGGTGTGCGTGGGGGATGGAAAAATGACTTCGAATGAATTTTGGCAAAAAACAAAAGCGGCTTTGAAATTACAAGACGATGAAAGTTTTGTGGGCGACCTTGGATTTGAGGCGCGAGGATTTGCGGGCACGGAAAAAATCGCCGCGCTGCTCGCAGGAAAAAAGCGCGCAGCATTTTCCACTTACGCCGTCTACGCGATTGATAATGAAATTCTTCCAGTGAGCGGCGAGTATTACATCGTGAAAAACGCCGAAGACGAAGCCGTGTGCACGATTCAAATTCAGCGCGTGGAAATTCTTCCGTTCAACGAAGTGCCATGGAATCTTGCCGCGCTCGAAGGCGAGGACGAAAATTTGCAGGAATGGCGCGAGCGCACGCGCGAGGCTCTTGAAGAAGAAGCGGAAATCATCGGCTATGAATTCCGCGATGACATAAAATTGGTTTTTATGGAATTTGAAATTGTGATGCGTTGAAGGAGCGCGGCAATCAATAGCATGCGCGGAAATCTTGCCGCGCTCAAAATCTAGCGGAATTTTAAACCGAACTTATACAAATATCAAGTATTTTCTTTTTCGCAAAACATTTATAATGAAGACATGAGACTTTATTCGCATCGCCACATTGTGCTTGCTGTCGTGACGACGGCGGCGGCGAGTTTTTTGCTTACGTTGGGCGCACAGAAAATTTTTGGAAAAAACAATTCGGCTTCCGCAAATCCGGCGCGTGAAGAGACGCAGGAAAATGAAATCGCCGACAATGAAAATACATCTCAAGAAAAAAACGCGATCGAACAAATCACGCAAAGCGAGCCGCCCCTCCC
>CAMWIU010000064.1 GCA_947174385.1 uncultured Treponema sp. | reverse complement strand
AGATTTGTATCTTGTCCTTCGCCTTCAAGCCTTTCGTATAGACAGCTCCAGCAATAATATTTATGAGCGTCATCGCAATCGGTAGAACGTTTATCGGAAACGAGCCAATGGAGAACAGCGCGTCCGGTGCGCCCATGTCCCTGATGAAAAGGAACGACTCTCCTTTCAATACTGACAGATTTGAAAGAAAATTGTACGCCGCTATGAAAAATGGAATCTGTATCAAAAGCCCGAATGAGGAGCGCAACGCCATAATTGGATGGTAATGATTCTGGCGATAAAATGTAGAGAGAATCATGTATTGCTCGTCACCTGAAAACGTTTCTTTGATGCGGCGGACACCCGGCTCCAAACGCCGTTCAATATCACGCTGAACCTGCTGCCAACGCTCAGCAACTATGTAGAGCGGAAGGCACAGAATGGAGACTGCAAGGCTCACACCGATAACTGCAATCCCTTCGTTCTTGAACATTTTGTCGAACAACTTGAACGCAAACTCAATCACCTGCGTAAGCGGATAAATTATCACATTGTACAAAACTTGCGACATAAGAAAACTTCCTTAATTTACAGACGCAGCGCAGATTTCAGTAGAAAAATTCCAATGCGCCTGCCACTTTAATTTATCACATTGAAACAATTCAGTCAACACGGCAAAAACATTTTGGAGGAAGAAAACCCGTCGCAGCGCGATGCGCACGTCGTGTAAGCGACGAGTCAAATATTTTCCGCTCATGCAAACGGCGCGAAGCGACGTATGCGCTGCTTAACGAGTTTTGTCTTGCCCGCATTTTGTCGCAGCCCTTTCGGTCTGCTTACCGAGTTTTCCTACGGAAAACTAGTGAGAACCTTTAAAACCGTCAAAACTCGCAGATTTTGCTTCGTTAAAATGACGATTCGTGCTTCACGGTGATTTGGCAATCGTTATTTTAACGATTTGTCCCGCAAAGTGATTCACGTTTCGTCAAAATGACGATTTACGTTTCACGATAATTCAGCATTCGTTATTTTGACGATTTTCGCTTCACGATGATTCGTCATTCGTTATCATGATGATTTGCACCGTGCGGTGATTCGCGTTTCGTTAAAATGACGATTCGTGTTTCACCGTAATTTGACATTCGTTATTATGACGATTGCCGCCACACGAATCAACACGGCAAAAACGGCGCAAGCGCGTCGTAGATTCGTTCGGCGGTGTTCCGCAAAGTGAATTTTTCCAAAATCGCGTCGGGCGGCGCGACGGGCGTTTGCAAAAGCGCGTCCAAGTCCACGTTCGGCTCGTCGGGATCGATGTAGTAGGCGCAGTCTCCGTAGATTTCAGGAAGGCTCGTCCTTTCGGAAATCACGATTTTCGCACCGACCGAAAGCGCCTCGAGCGGCGGAATCCCGAAGCCTTCGAAATACGACGGAAAGACGAACGCCTTGCATTTCCGCATGAGCGCCTTCACCTGCGCGTCGGACAAATATCCCGCCATGACAACGTTTTCGAGCGAGCCAAGATTTTTAAGTTCGGGAGCGACGACGGAAGGAAGCGGCTTTCCGCTCACGACGAAAATCTCGTTCGGAAAAAGTTCCGCATGACGCGCGATCCATTTCAAATTTTTACGCACGGAAAGGCTTCCGAGCGTAAAGTAAAATTCCTTGCCGCGAAGTTTCGGAAGAGAATCGAAAATCGAATCGTCGGCGGGAATGTCCTTCATTTCGCCCAATCCGGCGTAAACCACCCTCACCCGCTCCGCGTCAATCTTGTAGGACTCGACGAGTGTCTTTTTCGTGTATTCCGAAACCGTAAAGACAATTTTCGATTTTTTCGCGATTCGCCTGTACATGATTTCGGAATAAAGCCGGATCAATTTGTCGCGCCTGCTTTGCGCGTAGTCGTCCTTGCAAAGGTGCGCGTAGATGTCGTGGATGAAGTCGAATCCCGGCGCGAAGTACGGGCAGCTGTTCGAAAAGTCGAGCGGAATCCTGCGATTTTTGAGGACATATTTTTGGAAATGAATCTGATTCCATTTCGGAAAGAAATTCGCCTCCACCGGAAGAGTGACGATTTTTATGTTCGAAAGGCTCGGCAAGCCTCGCGCGTTTTTCGGAACGACAAGCTCTGCGCAGCCAGGCGAAATTTTTTCGTCGAGATATTTTACGGTCTCGAACGCGACGCGCTCGATTCCAGTGAGTTCCCTGCACCAGCTTTCGCCGTTTATCGCGATGACTTTGTTTTTCATTTTGAATCCTAGTCGCGGGAATAAATGTCTCTCGTGAAAACTTTTTCCTTCACGTCGGAAAGTTCGTCCGAAAAGCGGTTCGAAATTATGATGTCGCACGTTCTTTTGAATTCGTCTAAGTCGCGGATCACGCGCGAATTGAAAAAATTGTCGCCGATAAAATTCGGCTCGTAAACGACGACTTCGATTCCTTTCGCCTTGATTCTCTTCATCACGCCTTGAATCGAAGACGCACGGAAATTGTCGGAATTCAATTTCATCGTAAGACGGAAAACGCCCACGACCTTGGGATTCCGCTCGATGATTTTTTCGGCGATGAAATCCTTGCGGGTGCGGTTTGATTCAACGATCGCGCTGATGAGATTTTCGGGAACGTCCGAATAGTTCGCGCGAAGCTGCTTCGTGTCCTTCGGAAGGCAGTAGCCGCCATATCCGAACGACGGATTGTTGTAGAAATCTCCGATTCTCGGATCGAGCGAAACGCCCGCGATGATTTGGCTCGCGTCGAGCGAGCGCGTAAGCGCGTAAGTGTCAAGCTCGTTGAAATACGCCACGCGCAGGGCGAGATACGTGTTCGCGAAAAGCTTTATCGCCTCGGCTTCGGTGAGATGCGGATGCAAGACCGCGACATCTTTTTTTATCGCGCCATCTTTCAAAATCGAAGCGAACTCTTTCGCCCGCTCCAAAAGGCTTTCGTCGTCCGCCGGAAATCCGACAACGATGCGGCTCGGGTGGAGATTGTCGTAGAGCGCGTGCCCTTCGCGAAGGAATTCCGGCGAGAACAGGATTTTTCCGAAGCCCGACTTTTCGCGCAAAGCCTGAGTGTAGCCCACGGGAACGGTGGACTTTATCACGACCGTAGTTTTTTCGGAAGAATATTTTTTCACCAAGTCCAGCACCGCTTCAATAGAAGAAGTGTCGAAATAATTTTTCTTCGGATCGTAATCAGTCGGAGTGCAAACCACGACGAAATCCGCGCCCGAATACGCCTCGGCTGCGTCCGTGGTAGCGCGCAAGTTCAGCTCGTGCGAAGAAAGGTACTCGCTGATTTCCTTGTCCTCAATCGGCGACTTTTTGCTATTTATGAGATCAACTTTCTTTTGGACGACATCGAGCGCGACAACTTCGTTGCGCTGCGCCAAAAGCACGGCGAGCGAAAGCCCGACATAGCCCGTTCCTGCAACTGCGATTTTCATGGGAACATTCTAGCACGGTTCGCAGGAAAAATCAAGGGGCGGGCTGCGAGTTCCGCAAAGCGAAACTCGGGGAGCGAGGAATTGCGCATCGCGCTCAAAATTTTCCTCGCGCCCTCTTTACAAAAAGCGAAAATTGTTGTAGCATTTCAAAAGTTACCGATTTTTCGGCAAAATTTGCGCCGAATATAATCGGCATTCGCGCGAAAAGCGCGTTCATCAGGAGAAAAATTATGGAAAAATCAGAAATTTCAGCGAAAATCAAGGACATCCTCACGCAAAACTTGGGAATCGACGCGGGCATGCTCACCGACGAAGCCGAACTTTTCGGCGGCGACATCGGGCTGGATTCAATCGACTCGCTTGAAATCATCGCGGGAATCGACCGCGAATTCGGCGTTTCGATGACGGGCGTGGGCAAGGAGCACTTTTTCAATGTTGCGAGCCTCACCAAGTACGTCGAGGAACATCTCAACTAGCCAAAATTAGGCACATCATTCTACATTACAGGGGACTCTTATGACAGAAGACAAAAACCGTTGCGTGATTACCGGTCTGGGGCTTGTTTGCGCCATCGGAAACAGCGTGGAAGAATCTTGGGAAAACTGCCTCAAGGGAAAAAGCGGAATCAAGGTTACGTCCACAGTGGACACGGAAAGATGCTATGCGAAACTCGCCGCCGAAGTCGAATGCGCGGATTTGGATTCGCCCGAAAACGCGGATCGCGCCACGAAACTCTGCATGAAGGCCGTCAAAGAGGCCCTGAACGACGCGAAATTCCTTCCTGACGAAATACAGAAAGAAGGAAGCCGAGTTTCCGTCATCATCGGAAGCTGCGTCGGCGGCGGCGCGAGCGTCGAGCACTATTACAGGAACGGAAAGCCCAAAGAGGACATCCTCAAAATGCCGATAGGTCCTATCGCGAACGAAGTCGCAGCCTACACAGGAGCGCGCGGCATCGTCACGAACATAGGAAACGCATGCGCTGCAGGAACAATCAGCATCGCATACGCCGCGGACTTGATTCGCGCGGGAAAGGCGGACGCGGTAATCGCGGGCGGCTCGGACTCGTTCACGTCCGTTCCATACGCGGGATTCCTCTCTCTGCACGCGCTCTCCGAAAATGGATGCTCCCCTTTCAACCATTGCGACGGAATCACGCTCGGCGAAGGAAGCGGAGTTCTCGTGGTGGAATCCTACGAGCACGCTAAGGCGCGCGGCGCGAAAATCTATTGCGAAGTCCTCGGAAGCGGAGTCACAAGCGACGCGTTCCATATCACCGCCCCTCGTGATGACGGCGAAGGACAGATGAACGCAATCCGCCGCGCCCTAAAATCCTCTGGAGCAAGCGAAGGCGAAATCGGCTACATAAACGGACACGGCACGGGCACTGCCAAAAACGACATGGCGGAATTCCTTTCCGTCCGCACGATTTTCGAGGGCAAAAACGATTCTCTTTCCGTAAGTTCCACAAAGGCGATGGTAGGACACTGCCTCGGAGCGGCCGGCTCTATCGAAGCGGTCTTTTCGATAAAGGCACTCACGCAGAACAAAGTTCCAGCGACAATCGGATATTCCGAGGAAGACTTGCGGACACTTTCCGAACGCGCCGGAAAAATCGACTTCATGCCGAACAATTCAAAAGAAAAGCCTCTACAAACCGTAATGAGCAATTCTTTCGCGTTCGGAGGAAACAACGCGAGCATAATATTTTCCGAAAAGGCAGGCGAAGTTCGCGCGGAGCGCGACGCTGGAAAAATCCACATCACTGGTCTTGGAATCGTCTCGTCCTGCGGAAACGGAATCGAAAACTACGTGAAGAAATTCAACGATGAGATTCCGCCCGAAAGCGTTTCCACCCAGTCAAAAATCGAGATTCCCGAGTTCGACGAGCTTGGATTGAAGATGGCTTTTTATAGAAAACTAGACAAGTTCAGTCAGATTCAAGCTGTGAGCGGAATGAAAGCACTTCGGGATGCCGGGCTTGAAGTCAACGACGAGAACGCCGTGGACATCGGCCTCATCGTGGGAACTGCGGACGGTCCGCTTTCAACGATTTGCGAATTCCAGCAGACGATTGTCGAGCGCGGCAACTTCTACGGAAGCGCGTTCAAATTTCCGCACACAGTCTACAACGCGGCTGGCGGCTACCTTTCAATCTGCTCGGGAATAAAGGGCTACACCGCCACGGTCACGAACGGAGCGCAGGCGGGTCTTCAAAGCGTGGCTTACGCGGCGGAGGAATTGCGTCAGAAAAAAAGCCGAATCATAATGGCCACGGGCAACGACGAGAATTCCGCCACGATGACCGAACTCTACGAAAAGCTCGGAATGATTTCGGAAAAACACGCAACTCCCTATTCAGGCATCGGCGGCGAATCGAAATCCTGCGGATTTTCGCTTGGCGACGGAAGCACTTCCATAATCCTCGAAACCGAAGAAAGCGCGAAGGCGCGCGGCGCGAAATCCTACGCGGTTCTCGCAGGCTATGGAATGGCGCACAAAAGCGTTCCCCTCGACACAATCGAAGGTTCGGGCGAGGCCCTCATCGAGGCGGTGCAACGCGCGTTGCAGGACAGCGGAATCTCTGCGGACAAAATCGACGCGATAGTCGGATTCGGAAACGGATGCCGTTCAACGGACAGCCTTGAAATCGAGTCATACAAAAAAATATTCGGCGAAAGGCTTTCGTCAATTCCGCTCTATTCGGTGAAAGACACGACGGGCGAAGGAAGGGCTGCAAGCGCGGCTCTTTCATGCGCACACGCGGCTCTGCTTCTTTCCCAAAAATACGAATTGCGCGGAAAAGCCTATTTCTGCGATGGCGACACGGTGTTGAAAAAGGCCTCGGAAGCCAAGGATTTGAAAAACATTCTCGTAACTTCCTACGGCTTCGGCGGCTCATACACGGCAGTCATCGTCCAAAAGGCATAGTTCAAAACGCAGGGTCGGAAAGCGCGCAAATTTTTTGAAAAAATGAACGCGGGGTCTTGGGGCTGCAGCCCCAAGCGGTGCTGGGAAAAGAGGGTGGCTTGAAGGGAGGAAACCCCCGCTTCCGAGTAGAGGGGTGTCCTCCCTCCAAAATAAAATTTCGTTTTTCGTATTGACATTTTTTTGCGATTTTGATATTCTAGGAAACACTTCGGGCGGTTAGCTCAGCTGGTACGAGCGTCTGGTTTACACCCAGAATGTCGGGAGTTCGATCCTCTCACCGCCCACAAAACGGACTTCGCTTGAAGTCCGTTTTTCTTTTTCGGGGAAATCAATGAAAATGAACGGCCAAATTGAAATGACGAGCGGACCGCTCGGCGGAAAAATATTGAAATACGCGCTGCTCCTCGCCGCCACGGGAATCCTGCAACAGCTTTTCAACGCGGCGGACATCGCAGTCGTGGGCCAGTATTGCGGAACGAACGCGCAGGCCGCCGTAGGAGCGAACGGACCCGTCATCGGCCTCATGGTAAATTTCTTCGTCGGAATCTCGCTCGGAAGCAACGTCGTCATGGCGCGCCTGATCGGAAAAAAGGACGCGCAGGGCGTTTCAAGGGCGGTGCACTCTTCGGTGCTGGTTGCTTTGGCGGGCGGATTTTTGCTGCTCGCGCTCGGCGAGATTTTCGCAGGAAAGATAGTCCTCGCGCTTTCCGTTCCAAGCGAAATATCGGGCGCGGCGGAAAAATACCTGCGCATATATTTTCTCGGAATGCCAGTGATTCTGCTCTACAATTTCGAAGCTGCGATTTTCAGGAGCACTGGCGACACGCGCAAGCCTTTGGCGGCACTCACGATTTCCGGCGTGGTGAACGTCGCGCTGAATCTTTTTTTCGTACGGGCACTCGGAATGGACGTGGACGGAGTGGCGACGGCGACCGCGGTCTCGAACCTCGTGAGCGCGACAATCCTTTTCGCAGCCCTTTTGCGCACGGATTCACAAATCAAGATAACAGTAAAAAAGCTTAAATTCGACGCGAAAATCCTCTCGGAAATTCTGAGAATCGGAGTGCCGGCGGGCGTGCAAAGCATGATATTCTCGTTCGCGAACATAATAATCCAATCCGCGATGAACACGCTGGGCGCGGTCGTAATAGCGGGTTCCGCCTCCGCGTTCAATTTGGAAATCCTTTCGTATTATGTGATAAACTCTTTCGGGCAGGCATGCTCAACGTTCGTCGGGCAGAATTTCGGCGCGGGAAAAAACGAACGCTGCCTTTCCACGCTGAAGATTTGTCTTGCGCAATGCGCGGCTGCCATGGCAATTTCATGCTCGCTCATCCTGATTTTCTCGCGGACGCTTTTGGCGATATTCAACCGCGACAGCTTCGTGATTGAAATCGGCCTCGTCAGGCTGAAATTCCTTTTCACGGGATACATATTCAGTTTCGCGCAGGAAGTCCTTTCGGGATATTTGCGAGGCTGGGGAGCGTCGCTCGTGCCGGCTTTGTGCGCGATGGCAGGAATTTGCGGAGTGCGCCTCGCATGGATTTTCACAGTCTTCCAAAAGTCGCGGACTTTCATAACGATAATGACAGTATATCCGATAAGCCTCGCGATTACGGCGATCGTGATTCTGCTCGTGACGCTCATCATGCGCCCTTCGAAAAGATATTCAATAAAGGAAATCCGATAGCAAAGCCTTCCTTAAAAATTAAGTCCGCAAGTAATTACAAAGCATTCCTTGACCCGCCCAATTTTTTCGCGTTCCGTAATTGACTAAAATCCGCCTTCGGGTTAAAATGAGACAAATCTTAACGCGAAATTTTTACAGGAGATTTGCATGGCGAAAATTGCTTTGGTAACCGGAGCCTCGAAGGGAATCGGACGCGCTTGCGCGATTCGGCTGGCTCGCGACGGAATGACGGTCGTTGTAAACTACAGCCGCTCGGACAAAGAGGCAATGTCCGTGGTCGAACAAATCAAGGGCGAAGGCGGCGAGGCTTTCGCATGCAAGGCGGACGTTTCGGACTTGAACCAAGTGAAAGAAATGTTCCGTGAAATCTGCGAAAAATACAAGACCGTGGATGTCCTCGTAAACAACGCGGGAATCGTCCGCGACGAATATCTTATGATGCTCAATCCCGACACGCTCGACAAGTGCCTAGACCTCAACGTCAAGGGCTACTTCTACTGCGCGCAGCAGGCGGCGGTCAAAATGTTCTCGCAGAAGTCGGGCGTTATAATAAATATGTCTTCGGTTTCAAGCAAGATGGCTTTGGCAGGTCAATGCGTCTACAGCGCGACAAAGGGCGCGGTGAACTCGCTCACTCAAACAATGGCCGTGGAGCTCGCGCGAAAGAACATCCGCGTGAACGCCGTCGCCCCGGGATTCGTGCTCACGGAAATGGTGGAACAGCTTCCGCCCGAAAAGCGCGAAGAATATTTGAAGAACGTTCCGCTCAAGCGTTTCGCGGACGTGGAGGAAGTCGCAAGCCTCGTTTCGTTTTTGGCGAGCGACGCCGCTTCCTACATAACCGGGCAGACAATCGTGCTCGACGGCGGATTGAGCCTTTGAAATCTTGCATTTCAGCATTTCAATTTGACTTTTTTGCAATGGAGAAAATATGAACATCTATGAAATCCAAAAGCGGATCGCGCAAAGACCGCCATTTCAAATGATCGACAAGGTTCTGGAAGTAGTGCCGGGCGAAAGCGCGCGCGGAATAAAATGCGTGAGCGTGAACGAGCCGCACTTTGCGGGGCATTTTCCGGGAATGCCCATAATGCCCGGAGTGCTCCTCATTGAAGGCGCGGCGCAGCTCTGCTCGCTCGTGGTGGACGATGACGGCGTGGACGAAAACTTTGTCCACATGCTGCTGAAAGTGAGCGACTTCAAATTCCTCAAGCCCGTGATTCCCGGCGACGTTCTCGAAATCGAAGCGAAGAAAACCAATGAAGGCGGCACACTCACCTACTTCGACGCGATTCTGAAATGCGAAGGCGAAATCAAGGCGAAAGGCTCGATGATTTTCACGAAAGTTCCAAAAGAGCAAATCGGATAATTTATGGAAAAAGAGCGCGAACTTAAAATCCTCGTCATAAACGGAAGCCCTCAAAAAGAAAGGTCGAGCACATCGCGGGTCACGAAAAAATTCCTCCAAGGCATCGAGGAAATCCGCCCGTGCCAAATCGAATGGCTCGACATCGACGACTGCAAAATCCTGCCGTGCAAAGGCTGCCTTTCATGCTGGGGGCGCACCGAAGGCGAATGCGTCATAAAGGGCGACGACATTCCGAGCATCAAGGAAAAAGTGAGCGCGGCAGACATCGTAATCGAAAGCTTTCCGCTTTACATTTTCGGGATGCCGGGAACTATGAAAGTGTTCACCGACCGCATGGTCTCGATGCTGTGCACATACGAAGGTCAAGCCCCTGTCGTGGGAAAGCCTTTCCACGGAATCCGCGGCGGACTCACCGGAAAGAAATTCATCATAATTTCCACTTGCGGATACTCGCAGGCGGACTTGATTTACGACTCGCTGCTCTCGCAGTTCGACATGATTTGCGGAAGGGAAAACTACTATCCGCTTTTTTGTCCGCAAGGCCGCTCCTTCGCGAACGAACAGCTTTTCGAGCGGCTTGAAGAATTCCTCGAAAAATTCGTGGAGGCGGGACGCGAACTTGCCCGCACCGAAAAGATTTCCGAAGAGACAATCGCGAAACTTCGCGAAGGACCGTTCTCGCAGCGGCACTACAAGCTGCTCATGGATTTGTTCTGGAAGACCGAGCGCGCGGCGGGCAAAAAAAATCATGATTCCGAAGCAGAAAAATAAAACGGCGCGGCTGTTCAAAGCGGCCGAATCCCGAACTTTAAAGACCTGATTTGCAAGGAGGACGGAAAACAATGTACAAACGCAAAACCAGAATACGGTTCAGCGAGGTGGACAAGTCCGGCTTCCTCACGATGGGCGGGCTTCTTCGCCTCTTTCAGGACTTGATTTTCGTCTACGTCGCCGACAAGAACCTCGGCGAAGAATACACGGCGAAAAGCGGCTGCACGTGGTTTCGCCTGAGCTGGCAGATAGACGTGATAAAAATGCCGCGCGTAACCCAGCGCGTCGAGCTTTCCACATACATCACCGAAGTGAGGCAGTCGCTCGTCTACATGGAAATCAAGATGCACGACGAGGACGGAAACCTCCTCGCCATCGCGGAGGACATGCTCGCATACTACAACATCGAGGAATCCACCGTGGAAATTCAGGACGAAAGCATCTGGCCGCGCGAGGATTTCGGCGAAAAGAGCCGGCACGAATTCCGGGGAAGAAGGATAGCCGTCTCAAAGGCAAGCCCCTTTTCATTGGCGCAGACTTTCAGGATAAGCGAGCACCTGCTCGACCTGAACGGACACGCGAACAACGTCCGCCTGATAGAGAAAGCCCTTGAAATCTGCGGGCTTGAGAACTACGACGTGAAATCGCTCCGCGCCGAATTCAAAAACCAGATCCTGCCCGAATGGCAGGTGAGCGCGTTCGTGTGCGAGGCGGACGGCGTGGTCAAAGTCGAATTCAAAAACGAGTACGGACTTTTGTGCGACGTGTTCGAATTTTCGGTCTTGGACTACGTGGACTTCCTCTGATTGCGTACATGGTTTTCGTTGAAAACTCGCGCCCCCCATTGCATTTTTCCGCGCGGAGTCTTGGGGCGGCCGCCCCTATACAAAAATCTTTTAAAACCGTGCGTAAATTACTCAAGACAAGAAAATAGCAAAGTGCTATAATTTTCCAATGCGGAAACGTGCGGAAAGCAAAAGCCCAGCAGCAACTACACCACCATTGTGCGCGAAAGCATCCTGCATAGCAAATTCCTTGCCAGCACTCGACAAGTATACAAAAACCACGGTTGATGGCTTCGCGTCGCTCGACAAGCACCTAAAAACCGCAGTTGATGCCCTCGACGCGCTCGACAAACACCAAAAAACCGCAGTTGATGCCTTGCCAGCACTCGACAAATGCACAAAAACCACGGTTGACAGCATTTCGTCACTCAAAAAGCACACAAAAACCGCCGTGCAAGCGGTGTCATAAATAAGAAAAGGAGTTTTTATGAAAGAGATTCAGACAGTAGCAATCACGCACATGGCGAACGCGGCGCACTTCTTGTTCGTGTCGAACATGGCGGAGCGCGCGGAAAAGGATTCCGCCGTCTCCGAAAAGTGCAAGGCGCAGGTAGTCGCGCTTCGCGAGGCGGTCACGGCGGAGGACGAGAGCCTGCAAATCAGCGCGAAAAGTCTCGTAACGGACAAAATCGCCGAAGCCGACAGGCTGCGCGACCAGCTTTATGCCGGCTACAAGAAAGCCGTCGCGGGCTACGTGAATTTTCCCATGGAAAGCATGGCGGATGCCGCGAAAGTGCTGAATCAGCACATCAAGGACTACAAGATCGACGTGCAGGCGCAGCTGGACAAAGAGACGGGGCTGCTCGTGAACTTTATCCAGGACTTGGAAAACAAATTCGCTGAGCAAGTGAAGGCACTTTCGCTCGGCGCGTTCGTGGAAAAACTCAAGGCGGCGAACGAGGAGGTGCGCGAGTTGACTTCACAGCGCACGGACGAGCGTTCGGCAAAAACTGCGGGCGCGCTCAAGACGGCGCGGGCGGCAAGCGACGAGGCGTACAAGATGCTCGTGCTTCACGTAAACGCCCACGCGCTCATTGAGGGCGAGGAAGCCTACGCCGCGTTCATCGACTATGCGAATACCGAGATAGCGCATTTCAAGCAGGAAGTCTTGGGTGGGTCAAAGAAAAAGGGCACGACTTCCGCAAACGTTACGGAATAAGCGCGAGTTTTTGTGCTTTTTGTCCGCAAAGCGGACAAAAATGCGGTAGCGAACGTAGTGAGCGTAGCAAACAAAACTCGTAAGCAGGGCTTTGCCCTGCGATAAAAACGCGGCGTATGCCGCGTGGAAATAAATCCAAACTTTTTCATCAAGGAAAAAAGCATGAAAAACAAAATGTATGCCGCGTTCGCGGCAATGGTACTTGCGACGGCGGCTTTCGCGGCGGACTTTCCATCGTATCTCATCATGCGCGGTAGCACAACGGTATTCGGTCATGGGAACGACATGCCTGCGGAACTCGTAATCCCCGAGGGCGTGACGGGCATTTGGACACAAGCGTTCTATGGGTGCACGAGCCTCACAAGCGTTACTATTCCAAGCAGCGTGAAGAGCATCGGGGTCATTGCATTCTCTGGCTGCACATCGCTTACAAGCGTGAAGATCCCCAGCAGCGTGAAGACAATCGGCAACGGTGCGTTCGATAACTGCACATCACTCAAGGAAATACAATTTGGCGGCACAATGGCGCAGTGGAAAGAACTAAACAGAAGCGGCGCGGTAAAAGTTACCTACATCCAGTGCAGCGACGGAAACATAGGCGTTAAAGACGTTCCCGACTACCTCAAGATGAATGATACGAGGGTGATCGGGTATAATAAAGGGCTGCCCACAGCACTGGTATTTCCTGATGGCGTGACAGCAATCGGCGGCAGCGCGTTCAATGGCTGCACATCACTTTTAAGTGTAAGCATTCCCGATGGCGTGACAGAAATCGGTGGCAGCGCATTCTCTGGCTGCACATCGCTTGCGAGCGTGTCCATTCCCGACAGCGTGAAGAGCATAGGCGGCGAGGCGTTCACTAGTTGCATTAGGCTCGCGAGCGTGAAGATTCCTGACAACGTGAATACAATCGGCAGCAGCGCATTCTCTGGCTGCACATCGCTTGTGAGCGTGTCCATTCCCAGCAGTGTGAACACAATCGGCAACGGCGCATTCAGCAACTGCACGTTGCTCAAAGAAATACAGTTCACCGGCGCGACAGCGCAGTGGAAGGCAGTCAAAGGAAGCGGAGAGGTAAACATTCCATGCATCCAGTGCAGTGACGGCTACATTGGCGTTAAAAACGTTCCCGACTACCTTAAAATGAACGGTACGAGACTGACCGGGTATACTGGCAAAATTCCCGCGAACCTTGTCATTCCCGACGGCGTGACCGCAATCGACACCAGTGCATTCAAGGACTGCACGTCGCTTGCGAGCGTTGCCATTCCCAGCAGCGTGAACACAATCGGCAGCGGCGCATTCAACAACTGCACGTCGCTCAAGGAAATACAATTTGGCGGCACAATGGCGCAGTGGAAGGAACTAAACAGAAACGGCGCGGTAAACATTCCTGGCATCAGTTGCAGCGACGGCTACATAGGCGTTAAAAATGTTCCCGACTACCTCAAGATGGATGGTACGAAGGTGACCGGGTATGCTGACAAAGTTCCCGCGAACCTTGTCATTCCCGACGGCGTGACGGAAATCGGCTGGAATGCGTTCAACGGCTGCACGTCGCTTGCGAGCGTCGCCATTCCCAGCAGCGTGAAGACAATCGGCAGCGGCGCATTCAACAACTGCACATCGCTCAAGGAAATACAATTTGGCGGCACAATGGCGCAGTGGAAGGAACTAAACAGAAGCGGCGCGGTAAACATTC
>CAMWIU010000063.1 GCA_947174385.1 uncultured Treponema sp. | reverse complement strand
TGTTTTATCACTAGTTACATCCTATTTGGATTGAGTTAACTAGTCAAGAGCCTAAGAAAAATGTTTAAGGAGTATGATGATTTTGGTAAGGACGTGAGAATTCAAGATGCAATTCTTAATTATGTTCCTAATTTGAAGAAGACTTGTGAGAAAAATGAAAAAGATAAGCGATACAAGCATGAATTCTGTTCAGTGATAAACATTGAACCGTTTTACAAAAACTGCCGCCTTATTAGACAGAAAAGTCTTTTCCTTATGCCGACAAATCCATACTGCACATTTGAAGATAACCTTTTCAATATGGTGTTGGATGACGACGATACCTATCACATTTTAAGAATTGCTTTTGAATGTGATAGAACATCCGCATTTCTCATTCAAAAAGTGCTTGATGGAATGAATATTAATGGGTCTGTTCTGTTTGAAAGTCTTGAAGGAATATGTGAAACGCTGAGCACAAAGCCGTTTTTTCAAAATGACTCCATAACTGTTTCTCCTCAAGCAGGGATAAACAATGCTTCAAGTTCTTTCATGTTTGGCGATATGCCTAAAATTAAGGAGGAAACAAAATGAAAGTAAAAATCACAATTCTTTTGTTTATTCTCGCCGCGTTGTTCTGTTCTGCTGTAATCGCGCAGGAGCAACAGCAGAAAATGGTGGCGGCAGTCGTGCCGTTTGATTCAAGCGGCGTACCGCAAGAAGAGGTGGAGGTTGTCTACCGAATGTTCCTGTCGGAATTCGTGCGAACGGGGAAATGCACTGTAGTTGACCGAAGCAGTTTCGACAAAATCAAGGCGCAGCAGAATTTCCAGCTGTCGGACTGGTCGAACAACGACAAGGTGGCGAAGCTTGGAAAGGCATTGAACGCGAATGTCGTCGTTACAGGGCAGGCAATGAAATTCAGGGCGCAAGTCATGTTAATTGCTCAAATCCTTGATGTGAATTCCACCGAAATTATTTCATCTTCTGATGAGCGTGTGGGCGATGTGGACGATCTTTTCAGCCGTTTTCCCGCGATGTGTCGTGAACTCACCAAGAATCTTGCCAAGCCAAAGAATGCGGCGGCAGGAAACTATGACATCGGCGATTTGGGACCAGGCGGAGGATATGTTTTCTATTATTCCGAGGCTGGTTTTCCCGTCTATGAATCAGACAACGCAAGTCCCGTCATCTGCCACTATTTGGAATGTTCGCCTGAACTGGGAAGTATAACGTGGTGTCCGTGCGGATGCAAAGAATGGTGCGTTGTAAACACTATGGACGGTGTGGGAGCGGGAAAACTCAATACGGTCCATATTGTGAACTATGCGCATGAAGAATCGCTCATTCCGTCAAACTGTGCGGCGTATGCGTGTTTGCAATATTCCACTGGAGCAACGAAAGCAGGTGAGTGGTATCTACCAAGTGAAGATGAACTTAATTTGATATATGTAAATCTTGTCAGAACTGGAATTATCAAAAGTGATAGATGGCATTGGTCGTCGTTTATGGATATTGATACCAGCACATGGAGTCAAAATTTTAATGATGGCAATCAGGACAGCCATGTCAAAAACAATGTGTATTATGTTCGGGCAGTCCGTGCATTTTAGACATTCAGTTATTTTTTATTAGGAGTAATATATGAAAACATTTAAAACAATCCTTGTAACCACCGCGCTTTTGGCGGTAGTGTGCGTGAGCGCGTTTGCACAGACAGCAGGAAAAAAGCCGACTGTGGTCATCGTTCCGTTTGAGGCGAATGGCGGCATGGATCAGGAGGATTGCGAGGTAGTGTCTGAACTTTTCGTTTCGGAATACGTCATCACTGGCGCGGCGACTGTGGTGAATCGCGATACGCTTTCAAAGATTCAGACGGAGCAGAAGTTCCAAGCTTCCGACTGGTCTAACAGCAACAAGACGGCAAAGCTCGGCGAAGCCCTAAACGCACAGCAACTGGTGAGCGGACAGCTCAGGCTCTACAATGGGCTGATATTCGTTACCGTGCAGGTGCAAGACATCAAGACGCTCGCCGTACTTGCCGCCGTTAGCACGAGGGTTGAGAACACGATGAAGCTGATTGACGGTATTCCTGGGATTTGCAAGGATATTGCCTCGCAAACAAATAGCAGTGTAAATGGCATAATTGGCAGTAAAAGCTACTGGAAATTGGGAGACAAAGGTCCTGGCGGTGGGACGATATTCTATATTTCCAGTGCTGACCGCATGGTTTGGGAATATAGTCCAGAAGTATTGAAATCTTCAGACGAGTGTAAAGCCTATAAGGGAGGAGGTCTGTCTGATTGGGTTTCTCCTTCTGGAAACATAACGAAATATTTAGACGTATATCGTAGTTATCCAATTCTAACTGGCGGAAAGTATATTGACAATGGCGATAGGGCTGTTCGCTCTTTTAGTTACTGAGTCATCAATTCATTACAAGAAAACACATAGATTTAGGAGGAAAAATGAAATCGCTTGTAAAAACAATAATTGCGGTATTTTTTATTGCAATGCCAATTTTTGCGCAAAGCGCACAGAAAAAGCCGTCGGTGGTGGTCATGCCGTTCGACGCGAAAGGCGAGATCTCGCCTGAGGACAGCGAGATTATAACGGAAGAATTCATGAATAAATACGCGGTCGCTGGCAGTTCAACCGTAGTGAACAGAAGCACGCTTTCAAAGATTCAGGCGGAGTTAAAGTTCCAAAACTCGGACTGGTCGAACAGCAACAAGACTGCGCGGCTCGGCGAGGTTTTGAATGCCCAGCAGATAGTAAGCGGACAGCTCAGGCTTTACAACAACCTGCTCTTTGCCATTGTCCATGTACAAGACATCAAGACGCTTGCCGTGCTAGCCTCGGTGAACGTGCATGCAAAAGATGTGATGGAATTACTGGACAAGATACCTGAAATCTGCAAAAAAATTGTCTCTCAAATGGATCGCATGTTGGATAAAGGAAGTTCCAATGAACAGTCCACAGATACAAAATGGAAACTGGGCGATACTGGTCCTGGCGAAGGAACTATATTCCGCATAGAACCGACAAAACGCACTGCTTGGGAGTATAAATATCTTGGCACTGCTGACTTTTCTACGGCGCAAAAAATGTGCAAAGATTATCGTGGAGGAGGACTCTCTGACTGGAATTTCCCTAGTTTGGATCTATTTAGCGATATCTACACATATCAGATATATCCGCTCATTTCCGGAGAAGAAAAGCCTCTTATAAGCGACAGTGCATGGTATTGGACTATATATAGTAGTTTTAGGGATGATAAGTTTTATAAAAAACTGGGGAATGGGTATGGTTACCTTTTCTATGATGATTATTATTATGGATTTGATACTTGTGAAAAATGTTCTATTAGAGGTCCTTCTACATACACTCATTCATCTAAAAAACTTGGAGTTATCGCAGTAAGGTCGTTCACATATTGACCGAATTTTTTGCATGCGCAAAAGACTGCCCTCGGCAGTTCATATATTTCATCATTTTTAAGGAGTATAAAAATGAAAAAACTACTTTCAGCGGTCGCGGCGGCAATCCTTGCCTCCGCAGTCATTTCGGCGCAGACGGTCGCCGTGCTCGGCTTCGACAGCGACAGCATCTGCCTTGACCAGCGCACCGGCACGATGAGCGACCTGCTCACCGACGAGCTTGTGGGCATCGGCGACATCGCCGTGCTTGAGCGCAAGCAGGTGAGCAAGATTCTCGAGGAGATGAATTTCCAGGCGTCGGGCTACACGGACGAGGCAACGGCGAAGACAATCGGCAAGATGCTGAACGCGGACTGCATCATCACGGGAAGCACGTCCATGCTCGGCGACAAACTTGTGGTGACGGCGCGCACCATCGACGTGGAGACGGCGAAAATCCTCTGCTCCGCGAAGATGTCCGTGTCGTCATGGAATGAATTCAGCCGCCGCCTGCCGGACTTTGCCAAGGACTGCGTGAAAAATCTTCCCGCCAAGAACTGGTTCGCCGGAACATGGGAAGGCGGATACGAGTCTGACGGCGGAGATGACTTCTTCACGATCGTGTTCAGCGAGAAGAACAAGTGCACCGTGACGCTTGCCACGACAAACGCATTCGGCGACAGCGAAACGCTTTCGGGAAGCGGCTCGTATTCCTATGACAAGAATATCCTCCGCATTGACGCGCGGCTTTCCACGGATTTGGGCGTTGCGCGAAAAATCAGCTGGCGGAGCATCTACAGTTTCGGCGAAGGGAATGACAGCTTCAGCATCCTTGTGAAGCCGGAAGGCGGAAAGCAGGTGCGAGCGACATTCGCAAAAACAGAATAGCGTTTGTTCGGCATTTTATCTTGCGACGATGAACTCGTGCGCGTCTCGTTCGTAAAGACCGGCGAATAGTCGCGTTTCCAAACAAGAAAGCCGCTCTTGTACAAAAGGGCGGCTTTATTGTTCCCATTGCATTGCTGAACAAAAATTTCTGTTTCATCCCTCTTCCGCCCCTTACGCGAGCTGGTTCAATGAATACTGCGTCAGGTTCAAAAACTGCCTTTTCAAAACGGGATTTATCTTCTCTTCGCCCAAGGCCTCGTCGAACGCCTCTTCCGCGGTGCGGGAAAACGCCGCGATCGCCTTTTCGCTTATCGGAAGCCGCAGACCCAAAAGCTTGTTTTCCAGTTCGCGGCTCGAAAAAACAATCGCGCCTGCGAACACGATCCGCACGTTGATGAGCGCACGCTTTTCGGTCTTCGCCAAAAAGCAGAACGAAGCGGAATCCTTTTCGAGCGTGTGGCGCGGACCGCAGCGGCGGAAAATCGAAACGTCCCAATCCTCGTTGGGGACGCGGATGTTCACGATGACGCTTCTTTGCGGAACGCCCGCGAATTTTTCGAAAGGCATCGTGGAAAACGCCTGCGTGTCCGCGCTCCTGAAACGCAGCATCGTGTTCAAAGCCAAAAGCGGCGCGTAGAGCGTTCCGTGAATTTCCTTCGTGCAGATGTTTCCGCCGAGCGTCGCCATGTTGCGCACGAAATGGTTCGCCGTGTTCAGAATCGCCTTGTACAGGATTTTCGGAATGCGCTCCTCGCCCAAATCAAGAATTTCGTTCAGCGTAACGGCGGGACCGAAGTCGATGAAAAGCTCGTGGCGGTTTATGTTTTTCATTTCCGCGACGTTTCTCGTGCAGAGCGATTTTTCGGGAAGGCGCGGAATCTGCGTGCATCCTCCGACGAGTTCAAGCCCCGGCGTGTTTTTGATTTGATAGAGAACTTCGGAAATGTTCTTGGCGAAAAGAAGCGTTTTATTTGTTTCCATTTTTTCTCTGGTTTTCCTTTTCGAAATGAATTTGCGTCGCGTAGATTATTCCGTTTATCAAGGTGTCGGATTCCACGCAACATTCTTTGAGCGAGCGGACGCGCTCGAAAACTTGCTCGCGGCTTGGATTTGAGAACGTGTTTATGATTTCGTAGGCGGCGAAGATTTTTCCCGCGTTGCAATATCCGCAAAGCGAGACGCCAGCCTTTTCGAAGCCCTTCATTATTTCCTGATACTGCGCTTGCTTGGAAAAAAATTCCAGCGTGACGATTTTCGCGCCGTTCAGGATTCCGATCGGGATTGCGCAGCTCAGGACGCATTTTCCGTCGAGCAGGACGGCGCACGCTCCGCAGCTTGAATTCTCGCAGCCGCATTTCACGCTCAGGAAATTCTGCCTTCGCAAAATCCACAGAAGTTTTTCGTCCGGATTTTCATTGAGCGAAAGTTGCTGTCCGTTCACCGAAAGATTTATTTTCATTGTGCGCCACCTTCTTTGACTTCTTTTTTCTCTGCCTTTTCCGCGAGTTTCGCCTGCGACAAAAGTGTGAAAAGCGAGTTTGATTTAAGCGGAAGGAAATTCTCGTTGCAATTCAAAGCCTGCGAAATCGCCGCAGAAAATGCCGCCGGCAGAGCCTTCTTTATGAGCGCGCCGATTTGCTTGCTTTCCGTTTCGGAATTCACGAACGCGATCGAGATTTTTTCGGCGTCGAGCCTTTCGCCTTCCACAAGTTCCGCGAGCGTCTTTTGAATCGAAAATTTTATCCGCGTTTCGGCTTCCTTGATTGCGAGGATTTTTCCCGCGCTCACCGTCACCCAAATGTTTTTGATTTTCGGCCAGAACGTGCACGGATCGATTTTCAAGTCCAAAGCCAACGCCACGAACGATGTCGAGTTGAACGGAACGCCGCGAAATTTTATTTTGTTCCATTGGTTTATCTGCGCCTTCGTGATGCTTTTGCTCACCGTGATTGGGAGTGGATCGCGGAAGCGTTTCGCCTGAATTCCCTGGCAGCATTTCCGCAAAAGGCCTGTCATAATCGAAAGGTTCGAATAAAAATTTTCCGGCGTGAGCGGCTCGTCCTTGAGCCTGAAATTGGAATTTATTTTTACCATTTTCGGCTCGATTTGCAGGATTTCCGCCGCGATGTTTTTCCAGATTTCCAAGACTGCCGCGCTCGGAGTTTGCGCGTGGATTACGAGCGTTCCGTCTTTTTGGAGCGTCGTCTGCATTTTTTGTCCGTACTCGAAAATGCTCGTGCCGTAATAGCCGCTCGCGTCGTATGCGCATGCAAGTCCCGTGCCGCGCGGAGAGATTCCGTGCCCTTTGTAGCCCGCGATTTTTTCGTAGCCGAATTCCGAATTGATTTTGCATGTGGCGAATTTTCTGCGGAAGTCGCTTTGCCGCAGGACGGCTTCCAAAGTGTCGCGCGGCCGCTCGATTTCAAGCACGAAGGGCATCTTCGTTTTTTCGCTTCTCAAAATCGTGGAATTCGCGGCTCTGATTTCGTCGGGAGAAAATTCCGTCTCCGAGCAAATTTTTTGCAGCTGATTTTCAATCGCGAAAAATGAAGGCGCGTCCATCGTTTCAAGGTTCACCGAAGTCGGTGGCTTCGGCGAGGATGTTGCCTGCGCAGTGATTTCCAATTTGTCGAAATGATAGATGCTCGTGGATGCGATCGTGAGGCGGTCGATGATTTCCTGTGCGAAAGGATTGTACGCGCCCGCGTCAAAGTTGATGTCGATGCTCGCCGCCTTGAACGTGCCTTCTTTCGTGAGCGCGGTTTTGTGTGTGATCGACACTTCGCCGGGATTCGAAAAGAATTTTATCTGCTCGCTTTGCGAAAGGCTCAAGTTCACAGCCTTGCCCGAAACGAGCGATGCCGCGCAAATTTGGCAGACCAAAAGTGTGTTGCCCCAAAGACTGTTCGTGCTCGGCATTGAAGAAAGCGTCTTGTTTATGAAAATTTTTTCTTCGGCGATTCCGAATGCCGCAGAAAGGTTTTGCGTCAGATGGTGCGGCCAATGCGTCGGCGTGAAAATCGTGATCGCGTCTTTTTCGAAATGGCAGAGCGCGCCGTCGGCTTCGTTTTGCGGAGTGGAATTGAGGCGGTAAGTCCATTTGTTGCGGACAGTGAAAGCCGCGCGCGAAAAATATTTGGAAATGTTTTTTTGCTTGCCGCCGCCAATCACGACGCGCTTTTGCGAAAGGATTTTCTTTTCGAAAGTCGCGTTTTCGATTTCGATTTTTATCGAGGCGGCGATTTCTTCCAAGACTTTTTTTTCAGGTCCTGCCAAAATCGCAAGCGACTGGCCTTCGTACAATATTTTTTCCGAGCAGAAAATTTCGCAAGTCGTGCCGAGCGTTTCTATCGAATTTTTTCCGGGAAAATTTTTCGCCGTCACGAGAAAATATCCTTCGGGCAAATCTTTCGCCTTGATGCTTTTCAGCGTGCCGCTTTTTTTGGGACTTCTGATGATTTTCGCGAAAATCATTCCGTCCATTTTTAGGTCGCTGTAAAAATCCTTCATGTTTTGCGCGTGGATTTTCGAGGAATTTTTTTCCGCAGATTTTCTTTTGACCGTTTCGCCTGTCTCGATTTTTTTGTCCGGCATGACTTTCCTCGTTTCTTAAAATTAAGTTTTTGAAAAATTCCAACTTTCCAAAAACGCAAAATGCATTCAAATTCAGCGGCGCATTTTCTACGCCGAATTTCGACTTCCGATTTTTTTCACCGCGTCAATCACTTCTTGCGCCATTTCGATTGTCATGTCAGGCCAAAGCGGAAGCGTGATTGTGGCGGAATATGCGCGAGCCGCGTTCGGAAAATTTTCCGCAGTGAAATTCGCGCAGAGCTTTTTCCAATATGTGAAATAAAAAAGCGGAATGAAATGCACGGAAATTCCGATTCCCATTTTTTGCAATTCAAGCGCGAATTCGTCGCGGCTGATTTTGAGCTTTTCGCCCACGATCCGAAGCAGGTACAAGTGCCAGGAATTTCCTTCGCCGTCCGGCGGAATCCGAACGAAATCCAAATCCTTGAAAGCGTCGTTGTACATTTTCACGATGCGCTTTCGCTTTTCAAAAAAATCGTTCGCGCGGAAAAGTTGCACTCGTCCCAGTGCCGCCAAAATGTCGGGCAGGTTGAACTTGTAGCCGCTTTCGATTATGTCGTATTCCCACGAGGCGCGCGGGGAAGTGTAGCGATCCCAAGTGGTTCTGTCCATTCCGTGCATTCGCATGACGCGCATTCTTCGAGCCGCTTCTTCGCTTCTCGTGCAGACCATTCCGCCTTCCGCAGTCGTCATCGTCTTTGTGACATAGAACGAAAAAATTCCCGCGTCGCAAATTGTTCCTGCAAATCCGAGTGGCGTGAGGGAAGGGAAGGAATGCGCCGCGTCTTCGATCACTTTCACGCCGTACTTGTGCGCGACTTCCACGAGGCGGCGCATGTCGCAGACGTTTCCCGCGATGTGGACTGCCACCACTGCGCACACTTTTTTTTCCGTGTCGCGTCGCAAGATTTCTTCCACTTTTTCAACATCAATCGAATACGAATCAGGCTCGATGTCGGCGAAAATTACGTCCGCGCCCAAATGCTTTGCCGAAGCCGCCGTGGAAACGAATGTGTACGGCGTTGTGATTACGGCGCGTCCGGGGCGCACGCCCAAAGCCTCCATCGCCAAAATCATTCCGCTTGTGTTGCTGTTCACGGCAAGGCTGATTACGCCGTCATTGGAAAGCCCTGCGGCCGCGCGCGCGTCCTTCACGTTTTGCCCGACGTTGTTCATAAAATCGGAAAATTCTTTTTCGAACGCCAAGGCTTCGCTTCCTGTCGTGAGCCAGCCCGAGCGCAAAACTTTTAGGACGGCTTCTTCTTCCGCTGCGGAAATCGAAGGGCGCGAAAATGGAACTTTGAGCGAATCAGGATGAGACATTTTAAGCCACCTTTCCGTTTTGTTCGTAGAATTCTTTTAGCGAAGGAATCGCCTCGCAAAGAATTTTTTTGAGCGCGTCGGCGTTCCTGTAATTTTCTCCGCCAAAACAAATCGGGCGGAGATTTTCCAAAAGCTCGTCCAAGTCGAATCCGAGCTCCGAAGTTTTTTTCAATTTGAGAATTTTCGGAAAAGCCGTTGGCTCGGGAGATTCCTCTTCGTCCCAAAGCGGCTCGGTCAGACGCTCGCCCGGGCGTGGCTTCGTGTATTTTATTTCGATGTCCTTTCCCACTTCCAGCCCGCTGAACAAAATTATCTGTTCCGCCAAATCCTTTATCTTGATTGGCTCACCCATGTCCAAAAGGTACGATGCGCCGTTCCCGCCAGTTCCTCCGGCCTGGAGCACGAGCGAGCACGCTTCGGGAATCGTCATAAAATATCGTTCCATATTTTCGTCGGTGACGGTGAGCGGGCCTCCGTTTTTTATTTGTTCCATAAAAAGCGGAAGGATTGAGCCGCGCGATCCGAGCACATTTCCGAAGCGCACGAACAAAAACGCGCGCTCGCTTTCGCCCGAGTCCGAAGGCTGCTTTTTCGCGATTTTTTCCGCCGTGTCCAAAACCAATTTTTCGCAAATCAATTTCGACGCGCCGTAAACCGAAACCGGGCGGACTGCCTTGTCCGTGGAAATTAGGACGAATTTTTTCACGCCAAATTCCGCCGCCGCATCCAAAAGATTTTTCGTGCCGAAAACGTTGTTTTCCACGGCGGCCACGGCGTTCTCTTCCATCAGCGGAACATGCTTGTACGCCGCGCAATGAAAGATCGCGTCGCATTTCGTTGCCCGCACGATGTGGCGCACGTATTCCCTGTCCTTCATGTCGCCGATAATCGGAACAATCGTAGCGGCTTCGCCCACGCCTTCTTGTTGCAAAATCCGCAATTCCCTGTCGATGAGATAAATCGAATTTTCGCCGTGCCCGAAAAGATAAAGCCTTTCCGCGCCGCCCGAAAGAAGCTGCCGCGCAAGTTCCGAGCCAATCGAGCCGCCCGCGCCCGTAATCATCACGCGCTTCGAACGCAAATATGAAAGGCTTTCGCGCAAAGGAATCGTGACTGGCGTGCGCCCGAGAATGTCGAGCGGATCGATTTCGCGCGCCTGCACAAGATGCGCCGTTCCGTTCACCACTTGGCTTATGCTCGGAAGAATTTTTATCCGCAAAAATCCGCTTGATTTCAAAGCCTTGTAGATTTTCGCGATTCGTTCGACGTTCGCGGTGGGAATTGCGAGAATCGCCTCGTCGCTCGGCTTTGGATTTAGCACAAGCGCGATGTCGTCAATCGGGCCGAGAACGGGAATTCCGTCGATTTCCGTGCCGATTAAATTCTTGTCGTCGTCAAGGAACGCGCGGACTTTTCCGAAGATTTTCTTGCGCTTTATGTCGCCTGCAATCATCTGCCCCGCGAATCCCGCGCCGATAATGTAGAGTTCGTTTTCGCTGCGATTCATTTTCCCACCGTTGAAATTATAGCGCAAATCCGCATTGTTTGCAAGGGAAATTTGGCGCGAAGAAATATCAATGAGGAACAAAAAATTTCGCTACCGTTGGAGTTAGCATGTTACAAGGCTTGCCTTGCTTACAGGGTTTTGCAAAGTGAAATTCGCGAATACCGATATTCGTGAAGGGCTTCAAATTTTTTCGCCCATGATAATGTCCTCTACGGACTTTTGAATTTTTTCTACGAGCGCGCGCTTTTTCTTGCGGTCTCCATCGGACGCGATTGTGGAGTTCGGCTCATCTTGGAAAAGTTGGAACGGGCGGACGTTGAGGGCTCGTGCGATTTTTTCAATCATTTCAATCGAAGGAAATTTCTTTGCGATTTCGATTTCGCCGATGTAGCTCGTTGAAGTTTCGCAGAGTTCCGCAAGGTGCATTTGGGACATTTTTTGTTCCTTTCGAAAGCGTTTCAGGTTCGTGATGAAGACAGTCCGTAAATCCATAAAAATATGCTATCGGCATATAAAATCACTTGACAATATGCTTTAAGCACATTATAATACAGAAATTATAGCATATCTATTTGCTTATAGCGAATAGATATTTATAAAACCAAGTTTTCGTAGGGAAATTTGAGAAAAAATTGCGTCTCGTTTTGGGGCGCGAAAAGAACATTTAAGGAGTTTTGTTATGAAAAACACTATGAAAAAAATTAAAACTATAATGATGCTTGCAATAATAGCAATGATAGTATCTTGCAGTAACTCAAGTAGCGGAAGCGAAGAAAAATCGAATGATAAAAATATACAAGGAATGAGTAGAGATGAAATGATTCAAGAAATGTCAACAATGGTACAAGAAATGAAAAAATATAAGGAGGTAACTGCTACAGCTACAAGTGGCTATGATACTAATAAAAGCTATTATAACAACTGTATTAACATCCAGGTAAGTGACGCAATATATCGATATGAAAATATAAATGATACAAGCACTTTAAAAGAAGTTCAAGATACTTACAAGAATGTAAATAGCAGATTTAACAATCTAAAAAGTGCTTACGACGATTTGGCACCGCAACAAAAAAGACAAGCTAGACCAGACTTATTTTAATTAAACTTTATGGCAGTTCACATAAAAAAATCCGCGCGAAAATATCGCGCGGATTTTTTTTGAGATTTAAAAGTGCGCGAATTTTTCAATGAGGAACGAAAAGATTCGCTTCCGCTGGAGCTAGCCTCTGCACCGTTTCGCTTCCGTAAGGGGCTTCATAAAAAAATCGCAATTTGCTTTTTTTGCAATTGAAATGTGGCTGTCGCATTTTTCCAAGACGGCGAGCGAAAAAACTTGTATAATGAAAAAGTGCGTTTAAAATTGTCGTTACGATAGCGCGACAATTTTAACGCTTGGAGGAAAGTATGGAAAATTGCGAGATCGTCACGTACCTGCCGTTCGGCGGCTGCTGCGAAGAAGCCTTGAACGCCTATATCGGCATTTTTGGAGGAAGGCTGCTCTTCCTTTCTCGGTGGAACGAAAAAAATTGCGGGCAGAAAAATTTTATTGGAAAAGTGATGCATGCCGAATTCGTGCTCGGAAAAACGCGGCTTGCGGGCGGCGATGTGTTTGAAGCCGAGGCTTCCGCGATGGCTGCAAAACTGATGGTTCATTTGGACACGGAAGAAGAGGCGCGGAAAATCATCGGGCTTCTTGAAAAAGGCGGAAGCGTCATTTCCGCGCTCGCGCCGCATCCTGAGCCGGACGACGGCGGAATGGGCTGCATCGTGCGCGACAAGTTCGGAGTGTCTTGGATATTGACTTGCCCGAATCCGAAAAAATGAATTGTGAAATGCGCGGCGGCTGTCGAGGCTTTGTTTTGCAATGCTATGTGGGCGCGTGCATTTTGCCGACGCATTTTGACGCAAATTCAATTTCTTTGCAAAACGCGGCGAAATTATTCTTCGTCTGGCTTTTGACCGTCGTGCGCCTTCCATTGACATTCGCCGAAATTAAATTCGCTGAAAACGGCTTTGAACGACGAGTCTTCGGGGGAACAAGCGTAGATTCCGAACGAAATTTTTTCGCCGCCTTTGTAGACGTGGCAGATGCGCATTTGGCGAAAAACAATTCCGTCAAATGAGTGCTCTATGCGATAGTCGTCATTGCGCCTGCTGAGTCTATACCAAATTGTTTTTATGCTCGGGTCTATTTCCGTTGTCGCCCAGTCGGAATAGCCGTTGTTCGTGACGACGCTTCCCAAATGTTGGAAATTTTCGTTTTCGTATTCGACCGAGGCTTTCAGCCAATTTTCGCTGTCCAAATACATTGCGATTCCGCATTGATCGAAGCGTGTGTGGCTTTCGGTAAATTCAGTTTTCACGGTGAAGCTGAAAAATTTTTCGTCGGTTTCCACTTGGAGAACTGGCGCGTTGTCGTTGCGGAAATGGTAGTAAGTGCGCTGCCACAAATCGGTAAAAGGCTTTGTGATGATTTCAATTTTGTCGTTCGAAATTTTGAAATCGGCGGGTTGGCGCACCCATTTGAATTCTTTTAAGTTCATTTCGATTTTCTCCGTTCATAATGAATTTTTATATTTTTTGCCCCACGCTTCCATTGCTTTTAAAATGGGGCGGAGGGAATTGCCGAGTTCGGAAAGCGAGTAGATTACGCACGGTGGCACTTCGGCAAACGCTTGGCGCACGACGAGGCCGTCTTTTTCGAGCGCGCGCAGGTTGTCGGTCAGCACTTTTTGGCTGATCGGAATTGAGCGCAGGATTTCCGTGAAGCGTTGCGGGGAAGCGAGCAGGTTGCGGATAATCAGGAGTTTCCATTTGTTGCCGATAAGCTGCACGGTCGTGGCGACGGGGCATTCGGGCAATTCATCTTTTGTCAGCATGGTAATCCTCTTTCTTTTTTAGTATAACATATAAAATAAGATGTTGCAATAAGATTTTGATGTCAGTTTTAAAAAGAAAGTGTGTGCCGTAAAGTATTGCGCCCGATGGTTACTTTTTTATTACAAACTAATAGATTTGTAGGAATCAGGATTTATTTTTGATTGTATGCTATGATTTTGCTGCCGGTCGAGACCGGTAAATCTGAAAGGAGGTAAGACAATGACAGCGAATGAAGTGTTTGGTTCGGCGTGCGGAGCGAAAGACCCTGCACCCGCCTGTGGCGCAAAAGATCCCGCACCTGCTTGTGGTGCGAAAGACCCTGCGCCCGCTTGCGGAACTTCGGACAAATAGTCCGGGGGATACGCTTTTCGCAGGAGTGCGGAAG
>CAMWIU010000062.1 GCA_947174385.1 uncultured Treponema sp. | reverse complement strand
TGAGTTTTCTCCATGATTCGCGCTTTCGCGTTTTCCGTAAAAAACAAATACGCTGCTTCCAAATTTTATGCGCGCGCATTTTTTACGAGTTCAGAAACAGTTCCGCTCGCGACGATTTTTCCGTCGTTTATTATGAGAATTTCATCCGCCAGATTTTCCGCCTCTTGGATTATGTGCGTGGAAAAAATTATCGCCGCCGAGGATTTCAGATTTTTTATGAGATTTCGCATTTCGCGGATTTGGCTCGGGTCGAGGCCTGTGGTCGGCTCGTCCAAAATCAGGATTTCGGGGGCGTGCACGATGGCTTGCGCGAAATTCACGCGCTGCTTGTAGCCGTGGCTCAACGACACGACTTTTTGGAAAAGCACATCTTCGAGCGCGCAAAGTTTTACCACGCGCAGAATCGCGCTTTGCAATTCGGATTTTTCCGAAGATTGGACGCGCAATTGCGCCACGTTCAAAAGAAATTCTTCCACCGTGAAATTGTCGTACAAAAAAGGCTCGTCTCCGACAAAGCCCGTAATCCGCTTCGCATCGGAACTCTTTTCCGCCACGTCAAAGACGCTTCCGTCTTGCGTCGTAATCAAAATGTTTCCGCTCGTGGCATAATGTGCGCCCGCCATCGCCTTGAGGAGCGTCGTCTTTCCCGCGCCGTTCGGTCCCAAAAGCACGACGATTTCTCCCATTTTCGCGCGGAAAGAAATTCCGTCGCATGCAAACTTATTCGAGGAATATGATTTTCGGAAGTCTTTCACCTCGATCACGACGATGTCCTCGAGTTCATTTCAGTCAACATAGGGAATGTCGATTTTCATTCTGTCGCGAGAAAGAATCGCTTCGGGAAAGACTTCGCGAGCGTCGGCTTCCAAAGCGAGAAGCTCCCTGTCGGTGTAGCGCGGGCTGTAGTGAATCATCGCCATTTTTTTGACGCAGGCATCGCGCGCGATTGTTCCTGCTTGCCTTGCCGTCATGTGCTTTTTTTCGAGAGCCTGATCCAAAAGGGAATGCTCGAACATCGACTCGCAAATCAAAAGATCTGAGCCTTTCACTTCCTGCGCGATTTCGGGAAAATAAAGCGTGTCCGTAACATAGCCGAATTTGCGCCCGCTTCTTTTCGCGCCCATCACCTGTTCCGGGCGCACGATGCTTCCGTCTTTCGCGCGCACTTCCTCGCCGCCTTGAAGCTTCGACCAAAGCGGCCCGCGCGGAACTCCAAGTTCAATTGCGGCGTCCGGATTGAACTCGCCCGGGCGGTCGAACTCCTCGAGGACATAGCCCACGCATGTCTTTGTGTGCCGCAATGGAAATGCGCGGACACGGAATTCCTTTTCCTCGTGAACGACGCACGGAGCGGAAATCTCTTTTACGACCACAGGATAATTGATGTACATGTCCAAAACTTTGCGGCTTGTCTCGATGTATTCGGCAATCTTTGGCGGACCATAAATGTAAAGCGGCTCTTTGCGTTCCACCTGCGCGGAAAGCATCATTATTCCGGGAAGCCCCGTAACGTGGTCTGCGTGCGTGTGCGAGACGAAAATCGCATTTATCTTTTTCCACTTGAGATTGAGCCTGCGAAGCGAAACCTGCGTTCCCTCACCGCCGTCAAACAAAAAAAGGTCGCCGTCTCGCCTGAGCAAAACGCTGGTAAGATGCCTGTAAGGAAGCGGCATCATGCCTCCGCATCCAAGTATAAACGCTTCCATGTTCATTTGTCATCTCCCACGGATTTTCTTCAAAAATTTCTTGTGCCACCATGCACGCGCGCGCTCGGCAAGCGAGCAAAATGCATAGACACCTTTCAGCGGAACGTCGAACGTGCCCACGCGATGAACGTTTTTTCCTCCGAAGCCCGTCTTAAAGAGAAAAAGGCCGTGCATCGGATGGTGCTCGTCGTCGGTGGGAGGAATTCCATACAAGTCATAGTAACGCGCACCGGCATTCCTCGCATCGCGCATCGCAGTCCATTGCAGCAAAAAATTCGGCATGAGATTTCTCTTCGTGTTGCTCGAAGCTCCATAAAGATAGACTCCCTCGCGCTTTGTGACAAGCGTCATTATCGCGCCGAGAACGTCGCCTTCGTGCCGCGCGATGTAAAGACAAACAAGCGGAACGTCCATTCCGTCGATTTTTTCGCGAGCCGCCTTTTCAAGCAAGTCCAAATAATATCGCTTCGAATGAATCGCAATTCCGTCGCGAGCGGAAGTTATTCGATACACTTCGTAAAATTCGTCAACTTTTTTTGAAAGATTCGCGAAAAGCTCATCACGCGCCGACGCGGAATCGGGCGAATTTTCACTTGAATCTGAAATGCTAACCGAAGCTGATTCCGCGCCCACCCTTTCAATCTCAACGCCCTTGCGGGAAGCAAGATTGATATTGTAACGCCACTTGCTTTTCATCGAAGCAAGGATTTCCTCTTCGGAACGCGCAAGATTCACGAGCGAAGTGTCGGGCGGCTGAATGTCCACGCGGGCTTTTTTGAGCGAACGCCTGTTCTTGCAAGAGAAATCGTTCACCTCGCGAACAAAATCGTCGCGCGCCGAAGCCGAATCAAATTCCAACATTGAATCAAAGCGAACGCAAATCGCATTTTTTGGAAGATGCGACCGAATCGCAAAGGCGACTTTTTCAAGCACTTCGCAGAATTCGGCGGACGCAGAATCCGACTGGAAAATCGGATACATCGGAACGTATGCGATAGAAAAAAGCCCTTTCGCGAACGAGCGCACTAACACAAAGACGCGAGAAAATCCACTTTCGGCATCTTGCGAAACGCCGTCTTTTTCGATTTCGCTGTCAATTTTCTCGATTTCGTCCGCAGAGCGAGCGTCAGGAATCCGCGAAATTTCAATGTCCAGCGGAATCATTTTCCAGCCGTGCGCCGCCTTGAATTCCGCCCAAAATCGCGTTTGCTGGAAATTGGGAAATTCGTTCGTAGCGAAAAAATCAGGAGAATTTGTTTTTCTTGCATTCACTTCAAAACTTGCGTTCAAATTATTCTCCGTGGCTGTTCCAATTGTCGATGTCAAAGAAATTTCCCTTGAAGAAATTTTTTCCGCCGGCAGGACGCGCCGTCAAGCGGAATTCCACGCAGCCGTCAGGACAAATTATGGATTTCGTATATTTTCCGTCGCCGCCAACATTCGTCAAATCGCCTCCGCTGCGCACTGCTTCCATAATCGGAAAAAGCGCGACCATCGTTTTGGAACAAATCCCCTGCCCCGCAGCGTTCACAGGGCAGCCGTATCCGCAAAAATATTTGTCGCCAGGCTCTTCCCCATTGCGGCAATAGTTTTCCGTGTGCTCGCTTCGGGTAAGGCGCACGACCTCTATCTCAAACTCATATTCCTCATCATACCACTTTTTCATTTTCCCTCCAAATTCATAGCAAGGCAAAGCCCTTTTTTTTCAGAAGCCCCTTACGGTAGCGGAACGGTGCAGACGCTACTCCAGCGGAAGCGAAACAGGCCGCGCTTCATCGCAAGGAAAGCGACATCGCTTCTTTATTTTCCGCAAACCCGAGTTTTTCATAAAGAAGTCTGCCTTCTTCCGTAGCGTCAAGCGTGATTTCCGTAACACCTCGCGCCCTCGCCTCTTCGACCAAACGCGCGACCATCTTTCTGCCGATTCCGCGCCGCCTTGCCTCCGCGCGGACATACACATTCATCAAATGCGCGCGTTTTCCAGCGGGATGCTCAAAAGTTGGCATAACGTCTATAAAACAAAGCGATGCCACGCCGACGCACTCTCCGTTTTTGCAAAGCGCAAACACGGTGGCATGGTCGCCGCAAAGAAAATATTTCCTGCTTTTTGCCACCAAGTCCGCGTCAAAACAAAAATTTTCCGGAAAGCCGTAAACCACGCGAAGGCACTCAAGGCGCATTTCCATGAAAAGTACCTCGTCGGAACTGCGAGAAAGCCTTATTTCGATTTCCGCGCAATCGGACTTCACAGCAAAATCACTCGCCATAGCCTCTCCCAAACGAAGCCCCTAGTGCACAGAGCCGTTTTTCGTAAGAGCCGTCTTTACGACATTTCCCGCGCAGGAAAGATTCTTTCCGCCGATTTGCACGCAGTTTTCCACAACGTTTATTTCGACCTTAAAGAAATCGTCTGCGGAAATGGAATCCGGCTTTGACGAAGGAATTTGATCGCCTTCCAAGACAACTTCCGTGCCGGGCGCGGCGGGCGATGCGTCCAAGACTTCCACTCCCTCGCTTCCGTCGGCTTTTTTGTAGTCCGCCGCGAGAAGCATTCCACGGCTTTCAACGCCACGCATCTTGCGCGGCGCGAGATTGTCCGCGATGATGACGGTTTTTCCGAGAAGCTCGTCTTCCCTCAAATACGGAACGAGGCCGCTTTGGATGACGCGATCCGTGCCGCTTCCGTCGTCGAGATGTTCGATGTAAAGTTTTTCCGCCTGCGGATTGCGCTCAATGCTCACGATTTTCGCGACCTTGAGCCTTATCGTCCGCGCGAAAAACGCCGCCTGCTCTTCAAACGGAAGAACTCCCGAATCTTCGGCACTTTCTTTCTTTTTCGCGCCGCCTTGCGCGGAAGAAGAATCCTTGGCGGAATTCGACTTTCCGCCGTCCGCATGAGAATTTTTTCCAGAGAATTTTTCCTTGAAAGCGTCGGCAGTTTTTTTGTCGAGCGGAGTAAAATAAACTTCCGTCGTGCCCACGCTCTCCAATCCGGAAAGTTTTCCCAAGTCTTCCCAAGAAAGTCCTTCGACATTCTTTCCCGAAAGCGTCTTTTCGCGCAAAGTTTTCCCGAAATACGACATGACTTTCCGCGCGTATTGCGGAAGATACGGCTGGAGCATTATCATTATGTCCTTGATGACATAGCAAAGATTGTAGATGAGACGCTCCGCCTTTTCAGGCTCGGAAACGCGGGTTTTCCACGGCTCCGCCGCCTGGAACGCCTTGTTGCAAATGTCAGAAATTTCGAATATCTGATGGAAAGCGTCCTTGAGATTCGCCCATTCCAAATTTTCGGTTATCTTCGCCTCGAGCGCGCGCACCTTCTCCCAAAGCTCCTTGTCCTCCGCGCCTTGGGGAATCTTTCCGCCATAATATTTGTTCACGAAAAGAAGCGTGCGGTTTACCAAATTTCCGAGATTTCCCACCAATTCGGAATTGAGCTTTTCCTGAAAATCCTTCCAAGTGAACTGGAAGTCCTGGCGTTCAGGGCGATTGTAGAAAATGTAGAATCGCCATGCGTCGGCAGGAATTCCGCTTTTGATCGCGTCGCTTCCGAACACGCCGACGTTGCGGCTTTTCGAGAATTTTCCGTCCTCGTAATTAAGATATTCGGTGGAACTCATGTGGAAGAGTTTTGTCCAGCCGCCCTCCGAATCCTCGCGCGTCTCGCTTCCAAGCAAAGTGCACGGGAAAATCACGGTGTGAAACGGAATGTTGTCCTTTCCGATGAATTGGAAAAGCTCGACATCGCTTGAAGCCGCGGAATTGCTTTCTTCGCCGCTCGCTTCCGAACGCCACCAAGATTTCCAGTCGAAGCTTTCGCGTCCTGATGCCGAAAGTTCGTCCGCAAGCTGCTTCGTTATCGAAATATATCCGATGGGCGCGTTGAACCAAACATAGAAAACTTTGTCTTCGTAGCCCGCGCGCGGAACTGGAATGCCCCACTTGAGGTCGCGCGTGATGGCGCGTTCCGCAAGGCCGTCGCGTATCCAAGCCTTGGTGATGTTTATGGCGTTCTCGCTCCAGCGTCCGCGCACGCTCGCATCTTCCATCCATTTTTCGAGTTTTCCCGAAAGCGCGGGAAGGTCGATGTAAAGGTGCTTCGTTTCGCGCACTTCGGGCTCCGCACCGCAAATCGTGCACTTCGCGTCCTTCAATTCCGTAGGATCAATCAACGCGCCGCAAGCGTCGCATTGGTCGCCGCGAGCCTTGTCGCTTCCGCATTTCGGGCACACTCCGCTCACATAGCGATCCGCCAAAAATCTCTGGCATTTCGGGCAGAAAAGCTGCTTTCCGGTCTTTTCTTTTATGAGATTGTTTTCTTCCAAGCGGCGATACAGCATCTGCGTGATTTCGGTGCATTCCTCGTTTGAAGTGCGCCCGAAAATGTCGAAATCTATGGCGAACCATTCGTAGATTTTCCTGTGCTCTTCAAAATAATGGTCGCAAAGCTCGCGCGGAGAAACTCCGTCTTCCTGCGCCTTAGTTTCCGTCGCAGTGCCATATTCGTCCGTTCCGCAGACATAAAGCGTCTCGTAGCCTCGGCTTCGGCAAAAGCGCGCGAAAACGTCCGCCGAAAGCATTTGAATGAGATTTCCCAAATGCGGAATGTTGTTCACATAAGGCAGAGCCGAAGTGACAAGCCTCTTTTTCATATTATTCCTCCCTGTGCCAAACGGCAAAGCCATTAAGTGCTATTTTTTTCTCTGCTTTCGTGCGTATGAAAGCGCGAAACTGATTGTCTTTTCCACTTCCATTCCGGCGGGAAGATCCAAATCCCAGATGAACGCGCTCACGAACGTGCGCGACTCGTTTTGCACGATGTCTCCGTCCATATTGCGCCTGCGGAACGACACTGGGAAATATGTCACGCTCGCTTCCTCATTGGGAGTGAACACAAAGGAAACTCCCGAATTGGCATCGCTTATCTGCATCGCGGAAACCTTGCCCACGATTCCGCCGTCAAACTCAATATGGCATGCGGAATCGGACGTTCCGGCAATGACGCTTCCCGCCGAAACAAGCTCAAAGTTGTACGGCTTGTAGTCGCTTCCAAGCAAATTGAGTTCCGCGAGATTCATTTCCACCGCGAATTTCGCCTTCACTGCGATCGGACCTTCGTTCCGTATTATGTACTGGACTAGGATGCCGTTCGAATTCACGGAATATTTTTTGCGCAGGAGAATCGGCTGATCCATGGTGGAAAAGCGAGTCCTTGTTTCAAGAAGGATTTCCTGTTTTTGGCTTGAGAACGAAATCTCGCGATAGCGACGCGCGGAAAAAAGACCGTTACGACAAGTCTCGCCCTTGCAATACTTTGCCGCCTCGTCTTCCTCGAATATGTGGTCAACGAAAATGCCGCGAAAATAGTCGTCGTCTATTCCGTCGAACGCGCTGATGCGGCTGAAATTGTCAACGTAATTCACTCCCGACTTGATGACGTTCAATTCGAAAATCGAGCCGCCCGCCTGCGTTATGCACACGCCGTATTTTTCCAGCCTGCACACATATTCGCAAAAGCCGTCGCCGTCGTAGTCGTAGCTTGTCACCGACTCTTTGAACAGGGAGCATTCGCGAAGGATTTTTTCCGCCTCAGTCAGATTTTTGTACGACATTTGTCGCGCCGCGAACGCCTCAAGTTCGCTCTTGGATCGGCAGATGAACGCCTCTCCTGCCTGCGCCGCCATGAGTTTGTCCCGGGCGGCATTCCTTCGTATCTTGTCGCCACGGCATTGATTCAAAAGCAGGCTTATATACACCATCCTGTTGTAAAGAGAGCGACTTGCGTCATATATTTGGATATAGTCATAAATATTGGTGGGATAGCCGCCTGAGTTCTCCACCTTTTGATATGGAACGGAACACCATTTCGCGATGTCGGGATTGATTCCGGCGTGGATGTAGCCTTGAGCGAACGCTTCGCTGGATTTGGCGCACGAATTCGGAAGGGAAAATTCCACGCGGACATCATCGCGTTCCTTCGCTCGGGCTGCAAATTCCTCAAGCCATGATTTTTCCAAAAGCGGAGCGATGCTTTCTTCGTCAAAAGGCACTGCGACCATTCTTGCCAAAGAAGTTTCGCAATCCGCATTCGCGGCATCGCAAACGCGACTCGAGACGATTTCGTTCACTTCCGAAAGAATCCGCTCCAAATACTCGCAAGGCTTTTCATTTTTCTTTGGAACGAACTGCGAGCACACAGGCAAAACTTTGGCGGTCTTGCCCCTGTCGCTCATCACGACCGGCAAAAGCAGCTGCTTTGGAATCGGAAGCAAAGCGTTTTCCAAAAGGACATATTCCATATTGCATTCGTCGAGCGTGAGAACCAGCGAAGGATCCCAGCTGTCCGCGAACAGGCGCATTCCGCGAGGTCTGCGTCCGAAATTCTGCCTTATCGCGAGCGAAAGCTTTTCAATCTGCGCCGAACGATCCATCGGAAACAAAAGCGGAAAAAGCGGATTGTAGTATCCTCCGCCAATAACTTCGATTTGCTTGCGCACAAGAAGCGTTTTCAGCAGTTCCACGAATTCGGGATTGTGCTTTTTGAAAAGTTCCAACTGAGGCCCGCTGAAATGGAACGAGAATTTAAAATCCTGATTGCCGAAAAGCAACACGCCCAAAGGCTTGTACGCTTTTTCATAGGCTTCCTTGTACGAAGAGAGATCTTGAAACTGTGAAATCTTGCCAGCAAACACCGGGCAAATATGCAATGTGATCATAAAGCGTGAACTTCCTCTCCCACCCAATTTGACCCTATTTTAACATTATATAGCAATCCTTCCAAAATTTAAAGCCCTTTTTCTCAGGAATTTCCAAAATGCGCGTGTCTTTTTTTCCGTTCTTGAATTCAAACGCATTCCGCTCCTTCGGAAAAAGTTCAATCAGATTTTTGGGACAAACTTTAACGCACGCGCCACAACCGCAACAATTTTCGGTCACTACGGCGCATCCTTGCGTGATGTCAATAGCTTCCTGCGGGCACGCCGAAACGCAGTCGCCGAAGCCGATGCAGTCCATATTGTCAAGGCTTGCAGTTCCGTAGGTGTGCTCGAAAATGGCGCAGTTGCGTATTCCGTTGTAAAGAAGGCGCGCGTATTCCGTCCCTTCGTAGTTGCGGGGCGAAGCGAGCACCACCGCCCGATTTTCAGTCGGCATCACGCCATTGTCAACCGAACGCCGCGTGTAGTCCAATTCGAACGGCGCGAAGATTGGGTCGATGTTCTCCAAAATGAGTTTCTTCACGGTAGGCATAAGGATGTTCATGACGAAGAAGAGGAACAGCGTGATTGCAGCGAGGAGCACGACCAAAAGAAATATCTTCAAAAACAACATAAATTCTCCCGTTATTTTCCGACAGCGAAATTCAGCCATGAAGAGTCGAGCGAATAAAGCGCGAGCATAAGCACAAGCATGCACAAAAGAATGCCGATTTTCTGCCTGTACGAATCGGCGTTCCGAAAAAGAGCAATTCTTCCGCCAAGCGAACGAAGCACAGGAATCAGCGCGTAATACGAAGTGAGAGCGGCGATGCTTACCATTATCGAGCCAACAAGCCCGTTTCCCTCGTCAAGCGCGAGGATTATCGCAAGGTACGGAAGCGCGAATTCAGCGCAAGTATTCCGCGCCGTAAGCTGCACTATAATTTCAAAGAAAACCGCGAACGTCACGAAAATCAAAAGCGCGACCAAAGGATAGAGGTCGCCCAGTTCAAGTGGCGCGAGCAAAAAACGCTTTATCAAAAAAGTAAGCGCGACAGTGGCGACTACAACGCAGTACATCTTGAGCGCGCGCAAAAACAAGTGCCCGCGCGAAAGGCTCGTCTCGAGCACAGGAAGGATTCCCAATCCGTATACGAGAGCCGCCGAAGAAAAAAGAATGTAGAAAAGCAATATTTCAATCAATCTCATATTCGCCCTCCGACTTTTCGATGATGTTCATCTTGCATTGAACCGTGAGCAAAGCCACCATGCACAGCACGACCAAAAGCAGGGCACCAGGAACAGACGCAAAGAGCGAGCAGAACGCCGTGGAACGCGAATCGAAAAACCTCGCCTCGCCAATTCCGTTCGGCAAAGGAAATGAAATCGTACCGAATCCGAGCAAATCGCGGAGGAAAAAAAACACGAGCGCGAACGCCGAAAAAACGAGGCTTTGCCTGAGCGCGTCGAACGGAATCGGAGTTCTTTCCGCAAACACATTTCCGAAAAGGAAAACCGAAATTGGCGGCAGGAAAATCACGAAGCCAAGCGTCAGCGCGATGACAGGCGAAAAGAGAATCAAAATCTGCCTGAAAAAAACAGTCGCGAAAATCACGAACGAAAGCGCGATCACATTGTGCAAGTTTCCGAATTCAAAACGCTTCACGAAAATCGCGAATGCCACCGAAGCCAGCACGAGCAGATTCATCTCGACGACTAGAACCAAACCATAAGCGAGCCGGCCAGGAGACGAAACCAAAAGCGCGAACGATGCCGCAATAAATATAAAATAAGTTCTCTTGTTCATCATATCCCCCGAAGACGCGCGGCCGCGTCAAAAATCTCATCCGCCTGTCCAATCCAAAAATCCATAGAACGCGAACGATCCGCATCCGAAAATTCCTCGGTGACGGAACTACTCAAATATGCGATTCCCACAAAGCGCGTTTCCCCTCCCTCGCGAATGAAAACCGCAGGAAGCGGACCGTAATATGTCGTAACGCGCATCACGATCGCAAGCCTTTCCGAAAATTCTCGCAAAGTGCCGTCCGAATTGCGGGAAATCTCAAAGCACGCAAAGTTGCCTCCGCCCTCTTCCAAGCGCAACATTTTTCCCACCGAATATTCGGAAGAAGGAAGGACGCTCTGCACAGCTCTGCGCAATCCGCGCTCCCAATTGCCACGTGAAAGCACGATAAAAAGACTGAGGACAAGGAAGAACGCGCATACTATTCCAATGAACGCGCCGCACTGAACAAAACTTTTTTTCGGTCCGTAATTCATCGCGCCCCCTCCTTTTCCAAAAGCGCCGCGATTTTCTTGCGCCGCGAAGAATCTTCATAAAAAAGAATGGCGGGAGAAATGATGTTGAGGAAAAGCACCGTCATCGCAGAACCAATCGGGGAAGTTCCAGTCCCACAGAAAGCGAACGCGACGCATCCGCCCAAAACCGCGTAGACAATCTTTCCTGCGAGCGAACGAGGAAGCGTTCCCTGCCACTGAAGCAGAAAGAAAGCGGTGAAAATCGTTCCGCCCGAAAAAAGCGCGAGCGCGATGTCGCCCGAAAAAGGCACTCCGCCAAGCAAGACCGGCGAAAGGAATCTGACGAGCAAAGAATACGACGCGAGAAAGACGCAAGGAACAAGTCCACCCTCAATGTCGAACGCGATGAGAAAAATCGAGGCGAGCAAAGTGAGCGCGTTGAATCGGAACGCAGGAATCGCGCATTGAGCGTCCCAAAGCAGCGAGACGAATCCGCCTGGAACAGACGCGCCAAATTTGTCGAACACTGCGGCATTCAAAAAATCCGTAATTCCATCGTCGAGCGGAATTCTGGAAGGAAGCCCATCCACCAAAAAAAGCGAAGGATTTTTCAAAACAAGTTCAGTCTTGGAAATCAGAAATCCGGGGAAATAAAAGTGCCCCACGAACCACGCTCCCGCCAAAGTGAACGCGACGGGATTCAGCCAGGAAATTCCCTGTCTGCCGAAAACGCATTTCGCCGAGAACATCATTACAAACGTAAGCAAAAGCGCGGCCACTGGGGGAAATCCCGCAGGAAAGTAAAATCCGATGAGCGTTCCCGCAAGCAAAGCGTATGCGGCAGAAAACGCGGAACGCCCGCCTTCAAGGAATTCCTGAAATTCGGAAAGAAGCGCGCCAATTACCGTGCACAAAATTATCGCGAGAGAAGAATAACTTTTCGTTGCAGCCAGCGCCAAAATCTGCGGACACAACGCCGCCCAAAAGCAGACCATATAAGACGTTGCGGACTTTGAGAACCGTCTATACGGACCTGTCGAAACTGTATGATAGAATTTTCTATTTGTTCCCATTTTGCCTTTCCTTGAGAATTTTCACGCTTTGGAACAGCGGAAGTTTTACAGGACACACGCAGTTGCAAAGCCCGCATTCCACGCACAACGCCGCCGCGCGAACGAATTCGGACGGAACTTCCACTCCCGAAATATGCGACAAAATCATGTCGGGGCAGATTTGCGCCGGGCACGAAGCGCGGCATTTTCCGCAACCCATGCAGTACGCCACGGAAAAATCCGCCGTATCGTGATGCGAAACAAATTCCACCGACTTGACGTATTTCGTAACCGGAGTTTCCAGCGACGAAACCGCAAAACCATTTTTGTTTCCGTTCACTATGATTTTTCCGATGTTTTCCGTCGCCAATCCCAATTCTTCCGCGATGCTTTTGAAACTCGTCCCGACGCATACTTTCAGAACCGCGCTCGACTTGAGACAGTCGCCCGAAACGCTCACATTGACGCGGGTGACAGGAATGTTGTAAACCACGGCTTCATACAATGTGGAAAGCGTCTCGCAGTCCACGAAAAGCGATTCCTCGCAAATCTCGCGTTCCGAATCAGAAAGCCGCATGTTTTTCTTGTAGCGTTCGATTATGTCGTGCTTCGTTCCGCACGGAAATTTCCTGTTATTCATCGCAACGAAACGGAAGCGGTCGTCATCCTCGTCCTTGAGACTGAAAAGATTCTCGATGAGCGCGCCGCCGTTTTTCGCGTAGGCGAACACGACTTCTTTCGGAGAAATTATTTCGCAGAGAATCTGCACCGCAGAAATTATTTTATCGAACTGCGAATCGGCAAGGACACGATCGGTTTGACACGAAAAATCCTCATCGTAGAGACGGACAAAAATTTTCGCGCCGGACAATGCCTGCCTGTCGCGCGGACGGCTTGTCTCAATGATTGAATGTATGTCGCCAGCAAGCGATGTCGGCTCACGCATGCTGAAAGTGTTTATCACACCGTGCGCGCCAATCCTGTTCAGCAGGGAATTTTTTCCGAAAGTCTTCCAGTCGATTTCCTGCGACTTTTTTCCGATGTGCGAAAATTCTCCCGCCAACACGATCTCCAATGCAGCACCGCATTTGCCGTTCGGAAAAGTGCAGCTTTTCATTCCAAGCACTCGCCCGGGAATAGGCGAATGTATTCTCGCGCCATAGAACGAATCCAACGACGACTGTGGCTCGGCAATCACCTGCCCTTCCTCTACTCGCGCTCCGTTCATCACGACGCTTTCGCATGAAACGCCTCTTTCCTGACAAAGCGGAACGAAAACGCGAGCAGGCAAAAACGCCGTTGTAACGCTTTTTACGAGGGACTTATTTCCAGTAAAACTATAAGACATTGCGACCCTTTCTCCAAATCAAAATAAAATAGAACGCCACGGCAAGCGGAAGGAACATCGCCATTAAAAGCACCGCCGCCCCGGCTTCTCCGCCGTTCGCGCCGCTTCCTCCCGAAGCGTATTCGGTGGAAAATTTCCTGCCTTGCGCAAACCAAAGTTTTTCCAGCGCAGGATAGTCAGCATTCAGCACCGAAGCCGCCTCTTTTTTCCTGAACGCCTCGTCGTAAGTGCAGACTACCTGCTCGCTCGCGCGAATTTCGCCGCCTCTTTTTTCATAGCGAGTCTGCTTTACGACATCGCCTTCGGAAGGACGGACGAAAGCCGTTGTCGAAGAAAGCTCGCCAAGCGAACGGTATTCAAGCGCGACCGCGTTCCACCGCTGAACAAAAAAATCGTCCAGCGAGGCGAATTCAGAAGACTTTCCATTATAATCCTTCGGGGCTGGAAAATACAAGTCCCCTCCGCCGTTTCCCGACGAAAAATTCGCGCCCGTGAGGAACAAAACCAAAAGCAAGAACGCGCCACACGAGCAAATCGCCATTCCCTTCACCGAGCGGCGATCCATTTTGCCGACCATTTTCGCATCGCGAATCAAAACCGGCACGAACGGAAATCGTCTCTCGTAGTCCTCCTCCAAGTTGAGGAGCAAAAACAAAGCCGAAGCCGAAGCGACGAAATTCAAAATGAAAAGGATTCCGCCGACAAACCCCATCGCGAACGAAGCAAGCAAGGAAGCCGCGCAGCAAACCCACACGCACCAATTTTTCAATATGAACTCCGTTCCGCCGCGCCTTCTCCAAACTTTCTGCGCCAAAAAAATCGCGTAGATTTCGATTGAAGCCGCAGCGGAAGCCACATAGAGCGGATTGCAAAAACAAAACGCCACGGGAAACACGGCCGCCGCCACAAAAACCGCGCGATTTTCCGAAAGCCACAAGAACGCCGCGAACACCGCCAAAACCACTGCCGGAACAAGCCACGGAAAAACCGTTCCAGCGTCAAGAATCGCGCTTATCCTGTAG
>CAMWIU010000061.1 GCA_947174385.1 uncultured Treponema sp. | reverse complement strand
TTCACCGAAATCGCTTCGTCCACTTCGGAAAGTTCTTCCAAAATTTTTTCGCGCGTCGGAGCAAGGCTCGTCCAATCAAAACCTTTTTTTGCCGCCTTCTTTTGCATTTTGAACGCGCGCAAAAGCGGAGGGAAACCTTGCGGCACTTCGTCCAAAATCGAATCGCGCGCGCGGCCTTCGACATTTTCCTTAATCTTGTCCCACTGCGTCAAAACTTCGTCGCTGGTTTTCGCGATGCCTTCGGCGCAAACTTTTCCTTCGCTCTGCTCGAAAACATGCGGATGGCGGCGAATCAATTTTTCCACAAGTTCGTCGAACATTTCGTCCACGGAAAAATTTTTCGTCTGCGAAAACATATAGGAAATCATCACGCTGTTCAAAAGCACGTCGCCCAATTCTTCCTTCGCGTGCGCGGCGTCCTTTTCGCAAATCGCGTCCACAGCCTCGAAAACTTCTTCCACCAAATCCCGCCGCATGCTCAAAGGAGTTTGCTCCCTGTCCCAAGGGCAGCCATCGGGCGCGCGCAAAATTCGAATCAATTCGAAAAGCCTGCAAAACGCAGCCGCCGCCTTCGCGCTTTCCTCGTCGGCGGGATTCACATTTTCTCCGCGCCGCTCCAAAACTGAATTCTTGTCAAATGTCTTTTGCATTGTAATTCCTTAATTTTCAACAACGAAAAAAGTTCGCTGGAAACTTCGCCTTCGGCTCGTTGCGAGAACAACTTTTTAATTATTTGATTTTAGCACAATAAAAAAATTGGAGCAAGTATCACAAATCAAAGATTTGCTTACTGAGCTTCCGCTTGCTCATAAATCAAAATTCGCTGGCTTGAAAATTTTTGCGCGCTTCGATAAAATATTCTTATGATTGGAATTGTAGATTACAACGCTGGCAACATAAAAAGCGTGGAGCGCGCGCTTGACTTTTTGGGCGCGTCTTACATTCGCTCGAAAAATCCGGCGGAACTGAAAAATGCTGATAAAATAATTTTTCCTGGCGATGGCGACGCGGCCTACGCGATGAAACAATTACGCGAACTTGGACTGGACAATTTTTTGCATGAAACGGCGAAATGCAATATACCCATACTGGGTATATGTATCGGCGCGCAAATAATTTTTGATTTCAGTGAAGAAGGAAATACGGAATGTCTTGGCTTGATTCCAGGCACGATTCGGCATTTTTCAAATTTGCAAAACGAGCAAAATGCGAACGCCGAAAATTCCGCGCTGAAAATTCCGCACATGGGCTGGAACAATGTTCGCTACGAAAACGACACATGCGCGATTTTAGACGGCGTTCCCGAAAACAGCGATTTTTATTTTGTGCATTCATACGTAATTCAGCCGAAAGAAAAAAGCGTTGTGAAAGGCTTCGCGGAATACGGAGTGAAAGTTCCCGCGGTCGTTCAAAGCGGAAATATCTTCGCATGCCAATTCCATCCCGAAAAATCTGGCGAAGCGGGATTGCGGATTCTGCGGAATTTTTTGGAGATTTGAAATCGGAGGGAAATGGGATGCGGGATAATGCGCAATGCATCAACGCTATTCGCAATTAAGTTTCCAAAGCGAGTGTTGTGCCCCCACCAAGCTTCCGCCCCTCCCCCATTCATTTCACTTCTTTGCAAAAAAAGAAATTGTTTTCATTTTCGGACGCTTCCGAACCGTAATCCCCAAGCGAGTCATACAAATTGTAGCCGATGAAAAATATGCGCTCATCTTTCGTCTGAAATATTATGTTATAGCCGTCGAATACTTTTTTTATGCCCTGCTCTTTTCCGATTTTGTATTCGCGCCCGTTCGCAAAAAGGCGCAAACTCCCGTCCTTATAAAAGAACGCCGTGTAAGGACCGTTTTTCATCCGATCCATTTCGAGCAGATGCGTTACTTCGGGAAGGAATTGGCCGCACAGAATTTTCTTTATGTTCTTGTCGTCAATCTGAATTTCTTTTTCCACTATTTTATGAAAACCAAAACCTTCGCTTCCACGGTTGGCATTAAGAAATTCTTCCGCGTCAATTACGGATAATCCCCAAACAGTAAATTTCTTGCCTTCCTTGAAAATCCCGGAAAGTCCATTCATGTAAAAAAAGTCCGTCGGCTTGAGCAAAGGATACAGCTGTTCATCGAGATGATCTTCCGCGTCATCAAGGAAACATTCGTCTTTATTGAAAAACAAAGTGTACGGCTCATCGGGCGAAAACAAAGGCATCTTGTACAGCCAATAGCGATTTTTTTCATCCTTGAGCAAAAAATTGTAATCCATTCCATCCCACTCCGCAAAGCATTCTATCCGCACATCTTTCCATTTCGCGCCATGCGGATGCTCAATTTCGTGGCAATTCCTAGAGATGTTCCAAAGCCTTCCGTCGGATGTCATGCCGATTGAAATGTTGTCCTCCGCAAAGACCTTTTTCCATTTTTTTGTGTTGTCCAATTGAACAGGCACTTTGTATTCGACATCACGCGGATGCAAATCCTTTTCAACAGGAACATCAAATCCAAATTGAAAATGTCTGTTGCTTCCCCAGCCCCACAAAGCCCCGTCGTCGGAAACCGCAAGGCTGTGATCATAGCCTGCGGCGACGGAAATAAATTTTTTATCCGAAGCAACGCGCTTGCCTTCTATTCCACCGCCTGAAATTCCGTCGCCTTCCGTTTCCCTGCCCAGTTGCCCACAGCAGTTATCTCCCAGCGAGACAATTGTCCCGTCCTTAAAAAGCAGCAGCGTATGGGATTCCCCGGACACAACGTCCACCAATTCCTTGGAATGCAGATTCGCGAATGCCAAAAGCAAAGAGAGAAAAAAGAATGCCAAGAAAGAAATGCTGAAAATTACAAGCCGTGCAGAAAGTTTTTTTTCGTTTAGCCATAGAAAAGTAATTTATCATCAGCAGCATTTGGGCGCGTTTTTTGCTTGCGTAAATTTTCGCAAGCAAAAAACCGGGCTTTTCGGGGTTTCGGCTGCCGCCGTCTTCTGTAGCGCGAAAATCCGTGAAAAAAACTTTTGCCTTTTCCATTTTCCCCTCCGATTAAAAACGAAAATCCGCGCAACGCTTTGCGCGGATTTTCAGGCATCACGCTATTTCAGCAATTCCGCCAATTTTTCCGCGGTGAATCCCAAATGCTCCGCCACTTTGTTCGCAGGACCTGATTCGCCGAATCGGTTTATCGTGAAAAGGTCGCAGCATTTCGTAGCGTATCCTTCCCATCCCATGCTCACGCCGGCTTCCGCGACAACAACACGCGGCGCGCCGCCAAAAAGTTTTTTCTTTTCGTCGCATTTTTGCGAATCGAAAATCGTCTTGTCCAAAACGGAAACGACGCGGATTTTTTTGTTCGGAACGAGCTTCGCCGCCGCAAGTGCCATGTTCACTTCGCTTCCCGTGGCAAGAATCGTGATGTCGGGTTTCGCGCCGCCATCCTGAACGATATACGCGCCGAATTTTTTCGCGCTTGCCTTCCAATTTTTGTCGGCCTTTTCATAAACCGCAAGATTTTGGCGGCTGAGCGCAAGGCAAACCGGATTTTTCTTCGATGCCATCGCCATTTCCCAAGCAAGGCAAGTTTCTTCCGAATCGCCCGGACGCAAAACGTGAACGCCGGGAATCGCGCGGAGCGCGGCAAGCGTTTCGATCGGCTGGTGAGTCGGTCCGTCCTCGCCAACATAAATCGAATCGTGCGTCAAAACATAAATCGTGTTCAAGCCCATCAAAGACTGGACGCGCAAATTGGCACGAAGATAGTCGCTGAAAATCAAGAACGTCGCGCAGAACGGACGAAGCCCGCCGTGCAAATTGATTCCGGCGCAAATCGCGGACATCGCGAATTCGCGGATACCGAATTCAATCGTGCGGCCTTTTCGATTTTGCGCGCTGTAAGTGCCGTCGTCATTTTTGACTTGCGTTTTGTTCGGTCCCATCAAGTCGGCAGAGCCGCCCACGAGATTCAAATATTTGTCCGCCATGACGTTTATCATTTTTCCGCTTGAATTGCGAGTGGCGTCGCTTTGGCCGATTTTGTATTTCGGCGCGACGGATTTTCCCGTGGGCTTTCCCGCAAAGAAAGCGTCCCACATTTTTCGAAGTTCGGGATTTTCCTTCGACCATGCGGCGAACTCGGCGTTCCATTTTTCTTCGGCGGCTGCGAACGCGGATTTTTTGGATTCGAAATATTTTTGCGCCTCAGGATCGACATAGAATTCCGCGCCTTCGGGAATTCCCAATTTTTTGCGCACGGCCACAATTCCTTCCGCGCCGAGCGGCGCACCGTGAACGTCGGGCGTTCCCTGTTTGGGCGCGCCTTTTCCAATCACGGATTTGAGCATGATGAGAGTCGGCTTGTCGGCGCATTTTTTCGCCTCGTTCACGAGTTCCACGATTTTCGCAGGCTCATACATGCTTCCGCGCAAAACTTGCCAGCCGTAGGCTTCGTAACGCTTGGCGATGTTTTCAGTGAAAGTGATGTCCGTGCTGCCGTCAATGCTGATTTGATTTTGGTCGTAGAAAACAATCAGTTTTCCCAATTGCAAATGCCCCGCAAGACTCGATGCTTCGGAAGAAATTCCTTCTTCGAGACAGCCTTCACCTACGAGAGAATAAGTGTAATGATCCACGATTTTATGATTCTTCGTGTTGAATCGAGCGGCAAGCATCGTTTCGGCAATCGCCATTCCAACAGCTTCCGCAATGCCTTGCCCGAGCGGACCTGACGTGCATTCCACGCCGTCCGTCTGGCCGTATTCGGGATGTCCCGGGCATTTCGAGCCGACTTGCCGGAATTTTTTTATGTCGTTCAAGGAAACTTTGTAGCCGCTCAAATGCAATATCGAATAAAGCCACATCGAGCCGTGCCCCGCAGAAAGCACGAAGCGATCGCGATCCGCCCACTTTGAGTTGGCAGGATTGTGCTTCATAATCTCGCCATAAAGCACGGCGGCAAGTTCAGCCGCGCCGAGCGGCAAGCCAGGATGTCCAGAATTGGCCTTTTGAATGGCATCCATCGAAAGACTGCGGACGGACAAAGCCGCGGCAGCGATTCCCTTTTCGTTCATAAAAAACTCCTATAAAAAGTCAAGAATAAAATTTCAAGTTTATTCTTGACTTTTTAAGCGCATCCGCAGCAAAGCGCCTCGCAACGAGCGTGTTGCGCGAAGTTTCAAGCGGGATGCGCATTTAATATGCAAGTTTCCAACGGAAACTTGACATGCAAAAAGTACCGCGCCATTTGTGCGGCACTTTTTGCATAAACTCCTTTAAAATATTATGCAAGCCGAAGGCTCGCATCGCAAACAAAAAGCCCGCGACTTTCGCAACGAATTAAAAATCGCAGGCGTTTTTTAGGGCACCTCGAAAAACTTGCTTTTAGCAATTTTTTCGAATGTGCCGACGAGTTCTTCGTCGCTATAATAGCGCAACGAAGAACATCGCATTTTCAAAGTTACCTCTAAAAACTGAAGTTTTTAGAGGTTTCCCTTACAAGCCTTTTGCTTCACTCGCCAATTCTTCCGCGCCCGCATGATTTTTCAGCAAGTTCACGAATCTTTTATTTTTGAAAAGCCCTGCCAAAGTCGAAAGCGTCTGCAAATGCGTTTGAGAATTGCTCGTCAAAAGCACGAAAAGCACCGAAACTTTTTTTCCGTCGGGCGCGTTCATGTCAATCGGCTCTTTCAAATAGACCACCGTAACCTGCTGGCTTTCGTCGTCCTTGAGAATTATGTCGCGGCAATGCGGAAGCGCGATTCCATGCCCCACCGCCGTGCTCATCACTTTTTCGCGCCGGCAAAGTCCTTCGTACAATTGCTGCGCCGTAACCGAATCCGGCAAATTCATTTTCGGACAAATCTGCTCGTACACTTCAAAAATATCGTTCGCGTCAACATTGTTAATCACGCCGCCGCGTTTTATCATTTGTGAAATTTCCATTTTCATTCCTCAATTTTCAACAACGGAAAAAATCAAGTCCGCAGAAAAATCAGACGACCGTAAAATCACTGCGCCGCTGCTTTTCCACCACATAACGAATCGCGTCAACTATGTCCTCGAAATTGCATTCCATTCCTTCGATCGAAAGTTCGAGAGTCGCCTCGTCTTCCACCACCGCATCGGGATTCGAATTCATCGATTCCAAAATCCTGTTGATGTGCGTGAAAAGCTGCGAAAGTATCACCAATTCCTGCTGCGGAAATTGATTGAACTGCGCGGTCGAAGATTCCACGTCGTAAACAAGCGCGCTCACCCTCGAATAAAGCGAAAGCGCCTGCTTGCGAATCGCGCCCACAGGATAGTCCGCAAAATAATTGTAATCTTTTTTTATTATAGCATATCTTTCGGCAATGTGCAAGAAAACATATTTTTTTTCGTCGTTCGTGAGCGCGAAATTCGCGGGAAACATCCGCTTCATCAAAACAGCCAAATCCTTTTCCTTGCTGTATTCAAAATCCTTGAGATAGCTGTCCAAAATATATTCCGGAATTTTGAACGTGAGATTTTGAAGCTCGCACGGATCTTTTTCCATTTCGCTTCCGTTCCAAGCGCCGACCGCCGGAACAATCTGATTTTTGTACCAAAGCCGAGTTTCCACGCCGAAAAGTTCAAGGCCGATTTTTTTGGAACGCGCCAAAAAATTTTCCACGGAATCGCAATTTTTCGTGCAAAGAGTTTCGATGTTGTCGAAGAACGTGAACGCAAGCTGCTCTTCAATCGTAGAACACGGACCTTCGGTTTCGATTATTTTTATGAGCGACTTTTCGAATTTATCGCACCAAAGAATTCTCTCGCGGTCGCTTTCTTCGATTTGAACCGTGCCTGAATTATTTTCGCGCTCCTTGTGAATCGGCTCGATTTCGATGATGCCCTTGTCCCAATTTATCACGCGGCACAAAATTCGGTCGCCCACGGTAAGTCCAATTTCGTCGATAAAATCAGAAATGTCGCAGCCCGTAATTTTTACGCGCGAAGGAAGCTCGAAATCCACCGCCGCCAAATCCAAGTCCGCAAGCGCGGGATCGGAGGCGATGTACTGCACTTCGTATTCCTCGCCGAAAAGCCGGTACAAATCAAGCACGGTTTCCTTGCGGAATTCGCCGACGCGGGGATCAAGTTTTTCGCCTTTGCAAACGAACGTGAACGCCGCAGGATTTTGCATTTCGTCCACGAACGGCATGAAGCGATGCCCCGGAACAAACATCTTGTTTTTGATTTCTTCCTGAGTGAGAGTGAAGCTGAAATACTTTCCCGTAAACGCCGCCGCCCGCGTAATGAATTCGCCGGACTCAAATTGAAAGACGTAAGGACTTTCCGACAAGTAAGCGTCGCTTTCGTCCTGATTCAAATTGAAACCGTTTTCACGCATCCGCCGCGTAAAATCTTTGAGAGTAAAAGGTTTGTCACACGAACGCAAAAAATCGTCCACGGCAAAATTTTCCGAAACCTGCATAATTATAAGATAGCACAGTTTGAAAAAAATTTAAATAGCAAGTATTGTCAACAAGCGAAAAAGTAGACATTTAGAATGACGACAACACACCGCCGTCATTCTAAATATTCCTTGAAAAACAAAGTTTTGAAAAATTTCAATTTTTTAAAACTTTGTTTTAGTCCGCGTTAGAAACTTGTTGCTACGCGGACAATATAATAAGCGAGTTTCTGAAAGAAACTCGTCATTTAGGAAGCCGACAACATTCTGCCGGCTTCCTAAATATTCCTAATATCCTCGACTTGGATTTGCAAATCCGCGAAAATCTTTTCCAGTTTCGGCATATCGATGTCCGCTACTTTGAGCGTGAGAAGCCGCTTGGATTTTGCAGGAAGCACGCTCGTCACTGCGCTGATTATGTTTCCGCCTTCCGCCGCAATCTTTTCCGAAACACGAGCCATCTGCCCGGGCTTGTCGTCGAAAACGAGCGTGGCGCGGATTCCTTTTTCAGTGCCGCTGAACATGTCCGTGAAAAGCCGGAACAAATCGTTTTCTGTGATGATGCCGACGACCACGCCGTTTTTAACGACGGGAAGGCAGCCAATCTGCTTTTCCACCATAACCCGCGCGGCATCTTCTACCACGTCATCGGGCGAAGCGGTAACGACTTCCGAAGTCATGATTTTTTTGACGTTCAGTTTGGAAAGCAAATAACTTATCTCGTACATATCAAGCGTCGTCGCAAGCGAAGGTCCTGCCTGAAGCAAATCGTTTTTTGTGATTATGCCGGCGAGCTTTCCGCCCTTGATGACAGGCAACTTGCTGATGTTGTTTTTGTTCATCAATTCCTTCGCTTCCGTAACAGTCGTTTCAGGCTCGACTGAAATCACATTTTTTTTCATAACGTCTTTTACAATCATTTTCGCCTCCAAATTCAAAAAATAAAATAAAACGCGCGTTTTTCGCAAGGGCAGATTTCGCCCATAAATTCATTATAACACAATTTCGCGGAAAATGCAAATTCAAGAAATTGCGCAAAAGTTCATCTATTTTTTATACGTTATTTCCACAATCCTGTGCTCGCTTTCAAGGCCGCAGTATGTAAAATAGATTTCATACCTTCCGCATTGCAAAGGCTCGTCCATATAATCGCTGAGATTAAATGTCAAGTCCACTCCCTGCGCATAACCTTCATCAAGCCTTTCATCCGGCAAGTCTTTGCATTTTTGAATCATTTCGAGCCGCTCTTTTTCGAATTTCTCCCGCAAAGGATCGGGAGCCAAAACCTCCTGAGGCTGCTCGCCATTATATTTTACGATGCGCTCTATCGGACAATGCAAAAACGCGGACTCCGTTTCGTCCAAAGATTTTACGTGAATCATTTTTTCGTATTCCGGATTAATGTATTTATAATATCGATATTCTGTAAGACAAAAAGACACGCAAATCGGAACAGGAATTTTCGCGACGCCTTTTTTGCTTGCGCGGATTTTTTTCGGGAACGTTTATTGAAACCGTATTCATCTTGAGCATGTCTATTTTTGGGCTGCACGGATTTTCGAATTCGCTCCATACATACTCATTCCAGTTAAATCCCAGTTCGTTCCACGCCTGCGGCTCAAAAGAAACTTTTTTCATCAGCGTTTTTCCTTTCAGACTCATCAAAGAAAAGCACAAAAAAAAATATGCACATAATGAATTTCAACTGAATAATTTTTCGCATTTTTTCCTTGTTTTCTGAAGCCCTTACAAATATTTGACTTCGCGAGTTTTGTGAAAGCCAAGCCTTGCGAAATCATCCGCCCAAATACGCTTCCTTTACCGCCGGGTCGTTCGCCAAATCCGAAGCAAGCCCTTCCTTGGAAATTTTTCCAGTTTCCAAAACATACGCGCGGTTTGAAATCGAAAGTGCCTTGAACGCATTTTGTTCCACGAGCAAAACCGTAGTTCCGGTCTTGTTGATTTTTTGCACGATTTCAAAAATTTCATCCACAAGAATCGGCGCAAGTCCCATGCTCGGCTCGTCTAGCAAAAGCAGCTTTGGATTTGACATGAGCGCGCGTCCCATCGCGAGCATTTGCAATTCGCCGCCGGAAAGCGTTCCAGAAATCTGGCTCACACGTTCTTTGAGGCGCGGAAAAAGTTCGAAAACTTTTTGCATATCGCGCTTTATTCCATCCTTGTCGCTTCGAGTGAACGCGCCCATTTCCAAATTGTCGCGGACAGAAAGATTCAAAAAAATGCGGCGGCCTTCAGGCACTTGAATCAATTTTTTTCGGACAATCATGTCGGGCGCAAGATGCGTGATGTCCTCGCCTTCAAAAAGGATTTTTCCAGCGCGCTTTTTTATGATGTTCGAAATGGCGTGAAGAGTTGTCGTCTTGCCCGCGCCGTTCGAGCCAATCAGAGAAATTATTTCGCCTTGTTCCACATGAAAACTGACGTTGCGAAGCGCGTTGATTGCGCCATAAGACACTTCCAAATTTTCAACTTGCAACATATTTTTCTCGCTCCTTATTTTCCAAACGTCAATTTCCCAAATACGCTTTTATCACCTGCGGATTCTGCCTGATTTCATCGGGCGTGCCCTGCGCGATTTTCCTTCCGTAATCCAAAACCATGATTCGCTCGCAAATTCCCATCACAAGGCGCATGTCGTGCTCAATGAGCAAAATCGTCACATTGAATTCCTTTCTGATGAACGCAATTAAATTCATCAAATCTTCGGTTTCCTGCCCGTTCATTCCCGCCGCCGGCTCGTCAAGCAAAAGAAGCTTCGGGGAAGAAGCAAGCGCGCGCGCAATTTCCAATTTTCGCTGTTCGCCGTAAGGCAGGTTTTTCGCAAGCTCGTCTTTTTTCGAATTAATTTTGAAAATCGAAAGAAGCTGCTCGGATTTTTCCTGCATCCATTTTTCGTCCTGCTTGAATTTCGGAAGGCGCAAAATCACGTCCAAAGGATTTGCGTGGCGCGAATTGTGGAGCGCGACTTTCACATTGTCCGCCACGGAAAGCGTTCCGAAAAGCCGGATGTTTTGGAAAGTTCGCGCGATTCCGATCCGGCAGTGTCCGGCGGGATTCATTTTGTTTATCACGCGCACTTTGCCGCTTTTGTCCCAAAAATTTATTTGACCTTCCGTGGGAGAATAAACGCCGCTCAACATATTGAACACGGTCGTTTTTCCCGCGCCGTTCGGTCCGATAAGCCCGACAAGTTCGCCGGCGAAAAGCTCGCAGTTGAATTCGTTCACCGCGCGAAGTCCGCCGAACGTTATCGAAACATTATTGGCTTGAAGCACCATTTCACTCTGCATAATTTTTTCTCCAAATTGCAAGGCATTTCGCGATGCAAAATTGTCTCGCAAAAACTCGAAGCTACCTTAATCCGCGCAAAAAGCGCGTTTTCATTTCGCCCGCGCTTTTTCCTTTTTCCTTGCGAACGCGGCAAACTTTTCCCACGCGCGCACAAACGAAACTTCCTTCGTTCCGAGCAATCCCTGCGGACGGAAAATCATCACGACGATGAGAACGACAGGATAAAAAAGCAGCCTGTAGTTTTGCAAAAAGCGCAGGAATTCCTGCAAGTAAGTGAGCACATAAGACGCGAGCACGCTTCCCGTCGTAGAACCCATTCCGCCAAGAACGACGAAAATCAAATAGTCGATGCTTTTCGTAAAGCCCGCCTGATCCGGCTTGATAAATCCAATCAAGCAAACGTAAAGCGCGCCGCCCACTCCCGCCACGAACGATGCGATCACAAAGCCCGCCATTTTGTAGCGAAACACGCTGATTCCGCTAGAGCCTGCGGCGATTTCGTCCTCGCGCACGGCAAGAATCGCGCGGCCGTAACTCGAACGAATGAAATTCTGAACAAGCGCGACAAGCAAGACAAGCGTTCCTGTTATCGCCGCGAACGCCACCGCCGAATTGAAAACCATAATCGTGTTGAATTGAATTCCGTTCGGGCCGCCAGTCCATTGCTTGAGATTTACGAGCACCACGCGAATTATTTCGCCGAACGCAAGCGTAACGATCGCAAGGTAGTCGCCTTCAAGCCTGAGCGTTGGAAATCCAATCAAAAATCCAAAGAACGCCGTGATTATCGCGGCAAAAATTATCGCGAGCGCGAGCGGAAGATGCGCGTTTTGGCAAAGCAAAATCGTAGCATATCCGCCGATTGCCATAAAGCCCGCCTGCCCCAAAGAAAGCTGCCCCGTGATTCCGCAAATTATGTTCACGCTCAAAGCCATTATCGCGTTGATTCCCGCGAGCGTGAAAATCTGCGCCGTGTACGCATTGAGAACGCCAAGCGCAATCAAGGCGGTCGGAATTGCCACTACCAAAATCCCGAACGAAAAAAGAATCAGCGTGTTCCTAAAATCCTTCTTCATATAAAATCCCCAATGTCAAACTTTTATGACTCGCTTTTTTCCCAAAAGTCCCGTCGGGCGCACAAGCAAAATCAAAATCAAAATGCCGAACGAAATCGCGTCCGCATATTGGCTCGGACCGTAGCCCTTCGTCATTGTTTCCGCAATGCCCAAAATTATTCCGCCAATCATCGCGCCGGGAATCGAGCCGATTCCGCCGAGCACCGCCGCCACGAAAGCCTTGAGTCCCGGCATGTAGCCCATCATCGGATCAATCTGCGGATACGCGCTCGCATACAAAACGCCGCCCGCGCCCGCAAGCACAGAGCCAATCGCGAAAGTCACGGCGATTGTGCGATTCACGTTGATTCCCATTAAACTTGAAGCCACGGGATCAAAACTCACCGAACGCATCGCTTTTCCCGTTTTCGTGTGATTCACCAAAATATGAAGTGCCACCATCAAAACGATGCTCACGACAATGACGAAAAATTTTATTCCCGCAATCGAAAATTGCCCGAACTGAATTACGCCCATATTCGGCGTGATGAACTGGCGCGGATCAGGTCCTGCGAACGGAAGCACGCGCATCAAATTCTGCAAAATCAATTCCACGGCAATCGCAGTAATCAGCGAATTAAGACGCGGCGCATTCCGAAGCGGACGATACGCCATGCGCTCGATGAATATTCCCAAAAGTCCGCAAAAAAGCATCGCCGCGAAAAACGCCAGCGCAAAACTCGGAACGCTCGCTCCAAAAGCGCAAAGCACGAAATAGCCGGCATACGCGCCAATCATCATAATGTCGCCGTGCGCAAAATTTATCAAAGTAACGATTCCGTAAACCATCGTGTAGCCGAGCGCGATCAAAGCGTAAATGCTGCCCAAAGAGAATCCGTTTATGAATTGCTGAAAAAACAAAGAGGTTGCGTTCACATTTCCCCCTCAAATAAAAGAAATAAAGCCAATGTAAAAAAGCGTTAAGCGCGCTCGAAGAAAACAAAGACAAGCGCGCCTTTGCGACGAATGATTGATTATAGAATATTTTCACGAGTTTGACAAGATGCAATCAACAACCACCGACGCATTCGCAACGAAGTTTCAGCAAAACGTCGGGTTATCAAACTCTCCGCTACAAAAAAAGGCGCGACAAAGCCGTTTGCTTCACCGCGCCATTTTTCATTGACAATCCATTTTTAGCAAATTACGGATTTACGGTGGTCTTGTAAACGACGTTCAAATTTTCATCCGCGTCAAGAATCAACTGCAACATTACTGCCGCCTTGATTGGGTTGCGCTTTTCATCGAAGCGAAGCCTTCCCGTAACGTAGTCGCCGTCAATCTTTTCGAGTGCGTCGCGCACCGCAGAAACTTCGTCCGTTCCCGCTTTCAAAATTGAATCGCGAATCAAGTAAACAGAATCGTATCCCAAAGCCGCGAACGAATTCGGGTCTTTGCGATATTTGCTGCGGAATGCGTTGACGAATTTATGCACGGCTTGGCTATCCGAGTCAACGGCATAGTGGTTTGAATAATATCCGTTCAAAACTTCGTCGCCAGCATTCGCGGTAAGTCCGTCCCATCCATCCGCGCCTACAAGCGGAATCATAATTCCCTGCGAGCGAGCCTGCTTTGCGATGAGCGCGACAGTGCCGTAGTAATCAGGCAAGTAGAGCACTTCGGGATCGGCACTTTTGATTTTCGTAAGTTGAGCGTTGAAATCCTTGTCGTTCGTGGCATAAGATTCTTTCGCCACAATCGTTCCACCCAAGTCTTTGAATGTCTTTTCGAAATTCTCCGTCAAACCCACGGAATAGTCATTACCGCTGTCGTAGAGAATCGCGGCTTTTTTCGCGCGCAAAGTTTCGATAGAAAATTTTCCGCCTACAGTTCCCTGGAAAGGATCGATAAAACACGCGCGGAAAATGTAGTTGCCAGCATCGGTGATGTCGGTGGCAGTGGCGGCAGGCGCAATCTGCAAAACATTCATCGCCTGAGCGCGCTGCGTCATCGCCTTGGTGCAGCCCGAAGTGAGCGAGCCGATAACCATTTTCACGCCGTCTTTGGTAGTGAGCTTTTGGAACGCGTTCACGCTTTTATCAGGATTTCCTTCGTCATCTTCGCTGATGAGAACGATTTGCTTTCCGTTCACTCCGCCAGCCGCGTTGATTTCGTCAATCGCCAAATCAATTCCGTTTTTGCATTCCACGCCATAAACCGAAACAGCGCCAGTAAGCGGAAAAACGCCTCCGATTTTTATGCTGTCGTCTGATTTTTTCGAACATCCTGCCACGCAAAAAATGGCGGCAAGTGCCAAAGCCGTCAATGTGACTTTTTT
>CAMWIU010000060.1 GCA_947174385.1 uncultured Treponema sp. | reverse complement strand
CCAACCTTTTTGGGTTCATTGAAAATCTATTTTCCGAATTCTAAGATTTGAATTTCGCCTAGAGAAATATTAATTTCGAAACTTTAAGTGCGGCCGCAACCTTTGGCTTGCGTCCGCACTTTTTTGTACTGTCCACGACACAACTCAAAAATTTTATTTCCCAAAAGTATTGTCAAAAAAAGTTCGCGGTTTTTTATTGAAAATTTTGTAATTTTCTGTTATAATTAAATTGGAATTTTTATGGAATTTTCAGAAAGCACAGTTTTTAAACAAGTATTTCCTCCGATTCGCTTCGGAATAGACGTCGGCTCGACCACGGTAAAAGTGGCGGCTCTCGGCGAAAATGACGAACTTCTCTATAGCGCGTACGAACGCCACCGCGCCGATATTCGTTCCACGATAATCAGCGTGGTGAACAAGGCGTTGGATTCTTTGGAAAAAATTCTTCCGCAGGGTGCGCGGCATCCTCTTTCCGTAAAAGTTACTGGCTCGGGCGGACTTTCGGTGGGGCAGTGGCTCGGCGTTCCTTTCATTCAGGAAGTGATTGCGGCCACGACCGCCGTGCGAAAAATAATTCCTCAAACTGATGTCGTGATTGAACTTGGCGGCGAGGACGCGAAAATAACGTATTTTACGGGCGGAGTCGAGCAGCGCATGAACGGAACTTGCGCGGGCGGAACTGGCGCGTTCATCGACCAAATGGCGGCACTTTTGGAAACCGACGCGGAAGGCTTGAACAAGTTGGCCGCCAATGCGAACACGATTTATCCGATTGCGGCGCGTTGCGGAGTTTTCGCAAAAACCGACGTTCAGCCGCTGATCAATGAAGGCGCGCGCCGCGAGGACATCGCAGCGTCTATTTATCAGGCCGTGGTTACGCAGACGATTTCGGGCCTTGCATGCGGAAAACCGATTCGCGGAAAAGTTGCTTTTCTTGGTGGGCCGCTCCACTTTATGGAACAGCTTCGAAATCGGTTTGTGGAAACTTTGAAACTCAAGGACGACGAAATCATCGTTCCCGAAAATTCGCAATTGTTCGTGGCGATGGGCGCGGCGTTTTCCGCCGAACGTTCGATTGTTTGGAATGAATCCGAATCGGCTCAAAATAATTCCTCCGACGAATCGAAATTCAAATTTCCGACTTTGGAAGAATTTCGCGCATCGCTTTCAAATTTGGACGGCGCAGAACTTCAGGAAGTGCAGAGGCTTGAGCCGCTTTTTAAAAACGACGAGGAATTGCAGGAATTTCGCGCGCGGCATTCAAACGAAAAGGCTTTGCGCGGCGACTTGGATTCCACGAAAGGTCCTGTTTTCTTGGGATTGGATTCTGGCTCCACCACGACAAAGGCCGTGCTCACGGATTTGGAAGGACGGATTCTTTGGAGCTTCTATACTGCGAACGCCGGAAATCCCGTCGAAATCGCCGTGCAGACTTTGAAGGATTTGTACGCGCGGCTTCCGAAAGACGTTTACATCGCGCGCGCGGTTTCCACGGGCTACGGCGAGGCTTTGTTCCAAGCCGCGCTCGGCGTGGACGCAGGCGAAGTTGAGACGATCACTCATTATCGCGCGGCGGATTTTTTCGTTCCGGGCGTGGAATTTTTGCTCGACATCGGCGGGCAGGATATGAAATGCCTTCGCATGAAAGACGGCGCGATTGTTTCGATTCAGCTCAACGAAGCGTGTTCGAGCGGATGCGGAAGTTTCTTAGACAATTTCGCGCACACGATGGGAATGGACGTAAAGCAGTTCAGCGCGCTCGCGCTCAAGGCGGAAAAGCCCGTGGACTTGGGAAGCCGTTGCACTGTTTTTATGAACAGCCGAGTGAAGCAGGCGCAAAAAGAAGGCGCGTCCGTCGCCGACATTTCCGCAGGACTTTCGTATTCGGTCATAAAGAACGCGCTTTTCAAAGTCATCAAACTTCGCAACACAAACGAAATCGGAACGCGCGTCGTCGTGCAAGGCGGCACGTTCAACAATGATGCCGTTCTTCGCGCGTTCGAAAAAATTTCTGGCGTGAATGTTTTCCGTCCTGATGTCGCGGGCTTGATGGGTGCGTATGGCTCGGCTTTGATTGCTAGCGATCAATGGCGCGATTTGATGGCACCGAAGCCGGGCGAGCCTGAAGGCACTGTTCACGATGTCCGCACGAATCTTGCCACTCCAGCGGAATTGGAATCTTTCCATGTGGATTTGGAATTGCGTCGATGCGGAAAATGCCAGAACAATTGCCAGCTCACGATAAACAGATTCACCACCACCGACAAAGACGGCGCGGAACAGGCTCGCACTTTCATCACGGGAAACCGTTGCGAGCGCGGCGCGGAATTGGAAGGCGAAAACGTCATTGCCGCGAGCCAAAAAAATTCCGAAGCCGAATCGGGAATCCCGAATCTTTTTGAATGGAAATACAATCGCGTTTTTGATTACAAGCCGCTGGAATTGAAAGACGCTCCGTTTGGCGAAGTGGGAATTCCGCGCGTCTTGAACATGTACGAAAACTATCCGCTTTGGTTTACCTTCTTTACGAAACTCGGTTTTCGCGTGCGGCTTTCTCCGCGTTCCACACGTTCAGTTTACGAGCGCGGCTTGGAAAGCATTCCTTCGGAATCGGTTTGCTATCCCGGAAAAATTTCCCATGGCCATGTCGAATCGCTTTTGAAGGCGGGAGTGAAATTCATTTTCTATCCGTGCGCGCCTTATGAAAAGCAGGAAGACGCGGATGCCGGCAATCATTACAATTGTCCGATTGTCACGAGTTATCCTGAAGTTTTGCGAAACAACATTGACTCTCTGCGGCAGGATTCTTCGATTTTGTATCTTGATCCGTTTTTGCCGATTTACGACAAAAATCGTTTGGGCTACAGGCTTTTCGAGGAAATCCATCCGCATTTCAATGAAATTTCTTTCGAAATGGTGATGAGCGCGATTGACGCGGCTTGGAACGAGCAGGAAAAATTCCGTGCGGAAATTCAGCGCAAGGGCGAAGAAGTTTTGGAAGAAATCATCACGCGCGGAATAAACGGAATCGTGCTCGCCGGCCGCCCGTATCATCTCGACCCTGAAATCAACCACGGAATTCCCGAAATGATTTGCTCGCTTGGAATCGCGGTTTTGACCGAAGATTCCGTGGCGCATCTCGGCTCGATCGAGCGGCCGCTCAGAATCATCGATCAATGGGTTTACCACAATCGGCTTTATCGCGCGGCGGCGTTCGTCTCGCAAATGCCGAATCTGGAATTGGTTCAGCTCACGAGTTTTGGCTGCGGACTTGATGCCGTGACCGCCGACCAAGTGGACGAAATAATGCGTTCGAAAGGACGAATGTACACGCTCATAAAAATCGACGAAGGCAGCAATTTGGGCGCGGTTCGCATTCGCATTCGTTCGTTGGTTGCGGCGGTGAAGGCGCACGAGCGCAATCACACTCGGCCTCAAATAAAAACTGCGGCGTACAATCGGCAGGTTTTCACCAAAGAAATGAAGCACACGCACACGATTATCGGGCCGCAAATGTCGCCGATTCATTTTAGGATTTTGCAAAAGGCGTTCGAATATTCGGGATACAAATTCGTGATTTTGGACGCGCTTGATCCGGGCGCGGTGGAGACCGGCTTGAAATACGTGAACAACGACGCTTGCTATCCTTCGATTTTGGTTGCGGGGCAAATGATAAGCGCGCTTGAAAGCGGCAAGTACGATTTGAATCACACTTCGCTCATCATAACTCAGACTGGCGGAGGATGCCGCGCCACGAATTACATCGGCTTCATTCGCCGCGCGCTCAACGACGCTGGCTGGGGAAATATTCCCGTGCTTTCTTTGAGTGCGCAGGGCTTTGAAAAAAATCCGGGCTTCAAAATCACGCTGCCGCTTTTGCATCGTGCGCTGATGTCGATTATGATTGGCGATGTTTTGATGCGATGCCTTTACCGGACGCGCCCTTACGAAAAAATTCCTGGCAGCGCGAACGGGATTTATGAAAAATGGAATTTGCGCGCGCAAAAGCAAATCAAGTCGCTTTCGTTCCGCGGTTATCACAAATTGCTGAAAGAAATCATAAAGGATTTCGATTCGATGGAATTGCTTCCGATCAAAAAGCCGCGCGTCGGGGTTGTGGGCGAAATCCTCGTGAAATTTCATCCCACGGCGAACAACGAAATTGTCGAAACGATCGAGCGCGAAGGTGCGGAATGCGTGATGCCGGATTTGGCGGACTTTTTCTTCTATTCATTCAGCACGGGAATTTTCCGCCATGAGCAATTGGCGTTCCCGAAAAAGACCGAGCGCAACGCGAAACTTTTTGTTTGGTTCCTCGAATTGTATCGCCGCGACATGAAACGCTATTTGAAAAAGTCGCGCCGCTTTGAGCCGCCAAGTTCAATTTATGATTTGATGAAAGGCGTGGACGACATCGTTCAACTTGGAAACATTACGGGCGAAGGCTGGTTCCTCACCGCAGAAATGGTCGAGCTGATTCATTCGGGCGTTCCGAGCATCGCCTGCGTCCAGCCGTTCGCGTGCCTTCCGAATCACGTTACGGGAAAAGGAATGATAAAAGAATTGCGCCGCCGCTATCCTGGCACGAATATCAGCGCGATTGACTACGATCCCGGCTCGAGCGAAGTGAATCAATTGAATCGTTTGAAATTGCTGCTTTCGAACGCGCCGGCAGGAAAGCATCCCGACGAAACTCCGAGCGGAAAAATTTGGACGGCGCATGGCGAAGTCGAGCCGCAAATCCGTCTGGCGCAAGGCGCGGTTTTGACCGACCCCGAGCCAGTGGAACAAAGCGAGATGCCACCGGCGTAAGTAGTGAATAGTTAAGAGTTAGTATTGAATAGTTGATGCGAGTTTTTCTGTTTTTGTGAGCGAAGCGAACAAAATGCGAGCGGTGCGAGCAAAGAAAAACTCGTAAGCAAGCCAAAGGCTTGCGATTGAATAGTTGTGGCGAGTTTTTTATTTTGGCAGGAAGAAATATGAGAATGTTTTCTAAAAAGATTTTCCTCATTTTTTGCGCGGCGTTTTTTTTCGCCGTGCCGAGTTTGTTTGCGGAATACAATTCTTTTGGAATTCCAGATTCTTCCGAAATCCGAAAAAAGCTTGGACGCGAATGGTTCGAAGGCCCGCTTTCGGAATTGCGCACGTTTGGCACGGAGTTTTATAAGAATTCCGTGGGCATAGAATTCGAGCTGCGCTTTGAAGAGCAGGACGATGTTTTTTTGGTAATACTCGCGCCGGCTTCGCTCGGAAAAGTCAATGTTCACGATTCGCAAGGTTCGCGCTTGGTGAGCGAAAAAATTTTTTCTGCCGATGCCGCAGGTTCTTGGATTTTGGTTCGCGACAAAAAATCCGGCGCGCCGATTCTCGCAAGATATTATTTTGCGAAAGACAGCGAAGTTTATGTTCAATTCAGGCCGAATAAAATTTCCGGAAGCAAGAATTCAACTTTTGCGGATTTCGTTGTTTACAATTCTTACGCGGCGCGCGCTGTTCCACTGGGAATTCCATTTTCGCATTTTTACACAGCGTCTTTCGCGGAAATTCAGGAACTCACGAAAAAAACTCTTCCGTGGAATTTCGCCGTTACGGAAAATTTTTTCGTCAAGCCAAGCGAAGGTTTGACGTATCGCGGCAATTACGAAAATTCGCTTGTGATGATTCAGACGATTCGAAAAAATTTGGAAGACATCGTTTATTTGAATGACGCGATTTATGACGAGCGCGGTGATCCTGTCAGCCTTGAAACTGGCAAGGCGAGAATAATTCCCAAAGAATACAAAAACAAACTCACGCTTTGTTCGCAAGGTTTTGTAAAATGGATTGTGGACGGAATAATCGAGCCGCTCAGCGGAAGTTATTTGCGCCGCCTTCCGCTTTTGCGCGAAACTGTGGAATTTGACAAAACCGGCTATCAGGGAGTCACGGCGGAAAAATACAATACATACAGTGCGTTGGATTGGACGCGAAATCTCGCCGCCGCTGTTTTGAGCGTGGTTTCCGGCAAAACGATTTTGTATGAAAATTCAGGCGTGGACGTTACGATTGATCCGTTTGCCGCCATGACCACTCATCAAGGCGTTCTCAACACGGCGGGCTACATACATAATTCCGGCTATAAAGTCCTTTACTTAAAGCCGCTTTTGTATGTTCTTGCCGCGATGAATCCTGATTATTTTTATTTGGCGGCCATTCGTCAAAACGACTCGAATTCAAAAATTGAAACAAAAGTGTTCAATGAATGCGCGGCAATTTTTCCTTATTTCAATGAAAACGGCGCGTTCAGGACGGTTGTCTTTTACGATGGAAAAGAATATACGCTGGAAGATTTTGTCAATGCTTGTTCTCCGACCAACAGGAAGAACATTTTCATTCATTTGACTCGCGTAAAGGCGACGGCGAAATATTATCCACAACTTGCAGAAAAAGGTTCGCAAAATGATTGACGGAATAAAGGCTGTGGCCTTTGACATCGATGGAACTCTCTATCCTCAATTTCGGCTGCATGTCCGCATTCCGTGGCATTTTTTTCGGCACGGACGGATTTTCTTTCATTTCGGTTTGGTGCGCCGACAATTGCGCCGAACTGCGCCTCTGCCGGATTTGATTCACTATCAGGCGATTTTGATGAGCGAGCGTCTGAAATGTTCCACGGAAAAAGCGGCGCGGCTTGTCGATGAAATCGCGTATACTGGTTTGGAAAAATTTTTTAAGAAAATCAAGCCGTTCAAAAATATCGAAGAGACTTTCAAAAAGATAAAAGACGCGGGCTTGAAAATCGCGATTCTTTCGGATTTTCCGCCGGAACAAAAAGGCGAGCTTTGGGGACTCAAGCCTTATTGCGAAAAAATTCTTTCTGCGGAAAAAATCGGCGCGCTCAAGCCTTCAAAATATACGTTCGGAATTTTGGCTATGGAACTCGGATTCAAGCCCGAGGAAATCCTTTACGTCGGCAACAGCGCGAAATATGACATTATTGGTGCGAAAAACGCTGGAATGAAAACCGCGTATTTTGAACCGCTTTGGCGGCGAATATTCCATCTTCATTTAAAAGAAGCGGATATTTCTTTTAAAAGTTATCGACACTTTCAAACACTTGTGTTAAAATAATATAGAATATATTTTCGGGTGGGGAAATATGGAAATAGTTTTAGTGCTTGTCTCGGTGGTGATTTCAACGGGAATCGCCTATGCCTTGCGCGCAATGGATCGCGACAGCAATCAAATGGAAAAGGTAAAAATTTTCGCGAACAATCGGCAGGCGCAATTCGACAAATATTTCGATGAACGCAGCAATGCTTTGCGCGCCGACAGTGCCGAATTGGAAACAAAATTTTCCCAAGCCACCGCAATCATAAAACGCCTCGATTTGCAAATGGAAGATTTTCAAGAAAAACTTGCGGGCGTTCAAAAAGACAAAAACGCCGCTTTGGAAGTCGAAAAAAAAGTCGCTGAATACGGACGCGCCATAAATGAGCTTTCGCAGATGACCGAAGCCGTGGAAGAAAATCTCAAGCGCGTTCGGCAGGAAAGCGTCATCGTGGACAAAGTTTGGTCGGGAATAAAAAGCAATCAAGATATTTTGGATAAACTTTCCAAGCGAATTCCGAGCGTCGTTTCGGATTTTGAAAAAGTGAATGCCGAACAAGTGAAAAAACTCGGCGCGGAAACGCTTCAAAAAATTGACGCGCGAATTGCGGACGTTCAGGAAAAGGTCGTCGAACTTGAAGAAAGCGCAAAAGACGCGATCAAGCAGAATGAAAAAATTCAAAAGGATATCGACAATTCTGTTTCCGTAATTTATGAGAGCGCGGCAGAAAAAGTTAAAGCCCTCGAGGACGAAGCGTTCAAACTTTTGCGCGAACAGTCCCATAAGCGCGCCGCCGAATACAATGCCGAAGCGCGAAAAGCCGGCCAGCAAATGATAAATGAATTCAACGCGGATATGAAAGATCAGGTTGCCGGCGTTCGCAACGCTTTTGAAAAGGAACTCGCCGAGACAAAGAGCATGTCCGACGCTTCTATAAAAGAAACGAAATTCCAAGTGGAACATTTGATTGTGGAAGCGAAGTCGCAGTCTGAAACTTTGATTGAAAAAATTCAAAATTCAATTTCGGAATTCCAAATTTCCACGGACAAATCAATCGGCGGCATGCGAAATTCTTTCAATGCGGCTGTGGCGGAAATTCGCGAAACTGCCAAAAAATCTTTGGAAGAAACTCGCGAGCAGACAAAAAATTCGATTTTGGAAATCCAAGATTCTACGAAAAAAACTTTGGCGGACGCAAGGCTGCAAACAGAAAATTCTATTGCGGGAATAAAAAAATCCGTGGATGCTTCCGTTTCCGAAATAAAAAATTCCACTGGAAAATCGCTTGAAGAAACTCGCGCCAAGGCGAAAACTTCCGTTTCGGAAATTCAGAATTTTGTGAATGCTTCCACCGTGCAAATGCGCGAATTGACGAGCAAATCGATTTCCGAGGTGAACGAAAAGTTGAACGCCGCTCTTTCGGAAACGCGCAAGACTGCCGACGATTTGGCGAAAGAAACTTCGGGCAATGGAAAAAGTTTGGATTCGGTGCGCGAGCAGCTTCAAATTCAAGTTGAACAATTGCAGGAAAAATATGACGCGGCTTACGCGAACATGTTCAAACAAATCGAGGAAAAGGAAAAGAACGCTTACGAAAAATACAATGACGCTTACAAGGTGAAAATTGAGAATTACAAAAATGCCGTCAACGAAAAAATCGAGACGTACAAGGCGAGCATTTTTGAAAAGGCTTTGGCTTTGCAAACTTCAATCAAAAAATCTATTGACGATTTGAAGACGCAAAGCGCGGCGGTCGCCAGCGAGACCAAAACTCAGATTTCCGAACTCAAAGCCGCAAACGCTTCCGCATTGGAAGAAGCCACGGAAAGCCGCAAGCATATCGAAGAATGGAATTCCACTCTTGACCAAACGATGACGAAATTCGAAAAAGATGCCGCCGCGCGGCTTGATGATATTTCGCGTCGTTTGGAAACCGCTGTAAAGAACGCGATTACTTCTTACGATTCGCGCCAAATCACAGCGATGAGCGAGCTTGATGCCGATTTGGAAAAATACAAGAAAGATATGCTCTACAGATTTTCGCGGCTGGAAACTTCGGGCGACGATGTGGACGGTTTGGAAAAAGTGTTGCGGAAATCCATGGGCGAAACTCAGCGGAATGTCATCGAAAGTTTCAAGGCGTTCGCCGATTCTCAAAAAAAGCAGCAGCTTGATTTTCAAAATCAAATCAAAGAAAGTTCCGCCGCGCTCAATGGCGAGATTCAGGAAATCGAAAACGCGATGGAAGAATTGCGCAAACAGACTCTCGCGAGGACTTCCGAAAAACTCAGCGGATTTGAAAATTCTTTCGAAGTGGATCTCAAAAAGCGCGGCGATGAAATCGATGAAACTCTCAACACTTGGAGGCAAGGTTTCGAAAGCAAAATCGCGGAGCTTCAATCGAATTATGAAAACGGCAGAATTGAAATCGAAGAAAAGTACAACGAGGAAGTCAAATCGCGTTTGGCTGCGGTGGAGAAAAAATCCGAAGAGCAGATTCGCAGGACTGCCACGAACATTCAGGCGAGTTACAACGAAATCAAGGGACAGACAGAAACAATTCGCAACGCTTTGAAGGAATTCAAAACGGAATATCAGACGGAAATCCGCGATTCGCTCAGGGAATCCGACAAGGCTTGGCAGGAGCAGACCGAAAAATATTCCAAAGAAATTTCTGTTCGCCTTGCCAGCGTGAAGGAAGAAATTCTCGCCGACATCGAAAAATTCAAGCAGGACAGCGAAACGCAGCGTCAAGTGAGCGCGGCTACAATCGACACGACTTTGCAAGATTTTAATTCATGGAAAATAAAAATCGACGAGCAAATCGAAGCGTCCAACAAAAGGCTTGACGAAGAAATCGAGGATTTCAAAAAAACTTATTCCGCGAAAACTCAGGCCGCACAATCCGGGCTTGACGAGGAAATCGAAAATATGAAATCTAGTGTTGAAATTCGTCGGCGTGAAATTTTGGACACGGTGGAAGATTTCAGGACGGATGTAATTTCGCATCAGCAGGAAATCATCAATTCCGTTGACGGTTTCAGGGATTCGGTTTTGGACAGGCACAAGGAAATTGAAGACCGTGTTGAAGAACTCAATTCGCGCACCGAAAATTCGCTTGTCGATTATGAAAGCAAATCCGATTCGATTTTGGAGAAGTTGCGGGAAATGTTCGCGAAAATGGAAGACAAGTCCGAATCGATTTCGAGCGGATTGCAGGCGAGCGGCGAAAAAATTCTCATCAATGCCGAAAACCGTTTGCGCGCGCAAAGCGAGGACGCGGAAAAGCGAATCAAAAGTTTTGGTTTGGAACTCGACGCGCTCAAAAAGACTTCGCTCGGCGAATATAAAAATCGAACGGATGCCATTCTTTCGGAAATGCGCGATACTTACTCGGACATTTTGAGCACGACGGAAAATCGTTTGCGCAAGCAAAGCGACGATTTGGAAAAACGTTTGAGCGAACTCAACGACGATTTGGAAGCCGCCAACACGAACGCCTACAAGCGCAACGCGCAAATTCAGGATGACAGCAACAATTTGCAATCTACGTTGCGCGATTTGGAAGCCGAATTGAGCGACATAAAAACTCAGATTGGCACCTACGATCGCGCCGACGAACTCAAACGGCAGTTTGATGCGCGCATAAAACAAATCGAAGAGAGTTTCGGCAGATTGGATGATTTTCAGAAAAAGGCGGAAAGTTGCAATCGCGATTACGAAAAACTTGTTCGGCTTGACGAGCAGGCTTCGGCGCGGCTTGAAGAATTCAAAACGAGCAAAGCGCAAATCGATGATTTGGGGCGCGATTATTCCCACATCGTCAAGCTTTCCGAAACGGTCGGGCAGAAAATCAAAAATCTCGAGGATACGAATGACGAGCTTCAAAACCTTGAAATCAAAGTGCGCAAATTCAAGGACGATATTTCCAGCCTGAGCGTGAAGTATGATCGCGTTGACAAAAAAAGCGAAACCATCGATCGCGTGGCGACTGATGTTGACGAGGCATTTGAAAATTTGAAAGAACTCGAACAGCGTCTTGAAAATTGTGCTCGTCAGGTGCAATCACTTCCCGAAGAAATTCGTGGCGCACAGGACGATGTTGACAAGCTTTTGGACAATACCAAGCGAATAAATGTTGCCGCCGATAAGCTTGATTCGCTGGGAAAAATCATTGAAGAAACCGAGGAGAAAATCGAAAAAATCCAACGCGCTCGAGAAGGCATCGTGAACAGCGAAGAGCGGCTCAACAAATTGGCAAAAGAAATCGATACGAAGTTAAGCGCATTGAAGGAAATCTCTCATGTGGAAAGCGATGCGCCGGTAACCGCTGCGCGAAGATCATCTTCAATCACGCCGCGAAAAAAATCGAGCGTAAAGGAATTGAAACGACAAGGCTGGCGCATAGAGGATATTGCCACGGCGTTGAAAATAACCGAAACCGAAGTTCAACTTATTTTGGATATGCCAGAGTAAAAATGCTGAATGCGCCTTTGCTTGCTAGTTTGCGCGGAGCGCAAACTAGTATTCGTTTCGTTTGAGCAGGCAAATTGCCTGGCATTCAATTGCTTCGCCGTGTCCGACATCGCCCAATCCTTCCGCCGTTTTTGCCTTTACGAAAATTTTTTCTTGCGAAACGCCCAAAATTTTCGCGATTGAATTTCGCACTTTTTCTCGATGCGGAATGAATTTCGGCTTTTGCATTTTTATGACGCAATCAAGATTTTGAAGTTGCCAGCCGGACTTTTTCACGTCATTCCAAGCCAGCGAAAGCAATTTTTTTGAATCCGCGCCGCGCCATCTTTCATCGGTGTCTGGAAAATACGAGCCGATGTCGCCGAGCGCGCTCGCTCCCAAAACCGCGTCCGTAATTGCATGAAGCAGAGCGTCGCCGTCTGAATGTCCGACCTCACCTTTTTCAAACGGGATTTTCACTCCGCCCAAAACAAGCGTCCGACCTTCCGCCAAACGATGAACATCATAGCCTAGCCCGATTCGGTTTTCAATTTCGCAGGAATTTTTCGCAAGGTCTTTTGGGTAAGTGATTTTTATATTTTCGCTTTCGCCTGGAATCACATGCGTTTTCTGTTCCGCGTAGTTGTCCCAAATTTCCGTGTCGTCCGTGCATTTAAGCAAATCTTTTTTTGCGCGCTCGTGGAATTGCAAGATTTTTTCAAAATTGAATCCCTGCGGAGTTTGGACGGCGGCGAGATTTTTTCGTTGTAGATGGCGCACGATTTTTTTCTTTGAATCGATTACCTTTTGCGTCTCGACCGGCTCAAGGGCAGGAACTGCCGCGCCGAATTTTTGTGCCGCCTTCAAAGTTTTGCGAACGAGTGCGGAGGAAACGAATGGACGCGCCCCGTCGTGAATCAAAACTGTTTGAGGCATTTCGTCTTGCTTGCAATTTTTTTTGATTGAACGCAACGCCTGCAAAACGCTTTCTTGGCGCGTCTCTCCGCCTTGCACGAAAATGATTTTTTCCGAAAAATCGGAATTTGCCGAAAGCGCGAAAAAGGCGCTTTTTGTGGCTGTCAATTCGCCGGAAGGATATGCGACCGCTACTATGGAAAAAAGATTTGTTTTGAGAAAAGCCACCGCCGCACAGGAAAGAACCGTTCCGCCGTCAAGCGGAAAGAATTCCTTTTTTCCCAATTGCCCCATTCGCGTGGAAGAGCCGCCCGCCAAAAGAATTAAAGCCGCTCCCGCGCAGTCTTTCTTTGCGATGTCAGTCGTAGTCTTCTTCGTCGTCAAATTCGTCTTCTTCTTCCGCGCGGCGTTCTAGAGATTCTTCCTGTCCTTCTTCCTCATCTTCATCGTCGTCATCATCATCTTCGGCAGCGCGATTTTTTGAACCGTCATCTTCCATATCAAAAACATCGTCGTCATCGTCTTCTTGAATTATTTGATGCTTGATTTTTGGCGCGACTCCTGGCGGCTCAAGTTTTTCGTGTATGAGCGCTTCAATTTGCTCGAGGTCTTTTTCCAACGCGATTGAAAGTTCGTCTTCCAAAAGTTTTTTCGCATTGTCGTAAAGTTTCCGTTCCTGAATCGGAAGTTCCTTGACTTTGCTTCGATTGTAAAGGCAGCGCACGATTTTCGCAATGTCGGAGATTGTTCCTTTTTTGAGCAAATCCAAATTCATTTGGTAGCGCAATTTCCAGTCGGAAGTGATTGGCTCGAAATCCTCGCTTAGAATGTCCAAAGCTTTTTTTGCTTCCTTTTCATCCACGATGGGACGAATTCCCAAATCTTTGGCGTGACTTACGGGAACCATCACAATCATATCGGAAACTTCAAGATAGATTTTGTAATAAAGGGCGTTTTCCCCGTTGAATTCTTTTTCAAAAATTTTGGTTATCGTTCCAACGCCCTGGCTAGGATATACAATTTGCTGTTTGACTTTGTAATCTGTTTTTTTTGCTCTGGCCATTCTTATAATATAGCATATTTTTCAAAAAAAAGCAAATGAATTTATTTTGAAGTTTTGGCGGCTTCAAGTTCTTCACGCTTGGCTTCTTTTTTGTCCTTGATGTCGGCAATGCCAATGAGAATCGCCACAAGCCCGATGAACGCCGAAAGAACTGGCAAAAATCCTTTTAGGAATTCGACCACGTTGTCTCCCCATGCCAAAGGCGCGGCAGGAAGAACGCTGAAAACTGTGAACGCAATGAAAATTATTCCAAAAATCAAAGAGACCATATTTCACCTCAAAAAAATTATGTGAAAATTATAACGCAAAATGCGCATTTGGTCAAGATTTAATTGCGAAATGTGATGCTTGGCGCGCTATTCCGGAATGTTGTAGACTTCAAATCGGACGCGCCCGTTTTCCACGCATTCTCGGATTTCCTTTTCGCGGCGGGAAAGTGTGGCGTCGCCGCTTTTTACTTCCACGAAAAGAACTTCATGGATTTTATCTTCTTGAGCCGCGCCGCAAAACGCCACGAAATCCACAGGCTTTCCAAGAAATCGCGCGTCGGCAGGATTGCACGGAAAGCCCGGCAAAAACGGCGCGATTGGTTCGCCAGCAAGG
>CAMWIU010000059.1 GCA_947174385.1 uncultured Treponema sp. | reverse complement strand
AAAAATGGCGAGGACGCTTTGTGCGGCGCGGGCGTTTTTCGGATTTGCGTTGACTTGGAAAAAAATCTCGCGGAAAAAATTTCTGTGAATTTTAAATTCGCTGGAAAAGATTTGCGTTTTGTGCTATGCTTTAAAGACAAAAAAGTTTGCCGCATACTTTTTTCGCTCGAAGGCGGCGACGCGAATTTTGCGGCGGAAAGTTTGGCGCGGATTTTCGGCGAAGGCGTGGAAGTGCGCGAGATTTCGCCTGAGGAATTTTCGGCGTTTGGCACGGAAGATTTTCCGCTTTCTTCTGTGGAGGGATTTGCGTGAAGCGCGAAGTGAAAAAAGCCGTGGCGTTGAAATATCCGGAAGGTGCGAGCGCGCCGTTCATCGCCGCGAGCGCGAAAGGATTTTTAGCGCAAAAAATGCTCGAGGTCGCCGCCGAAAAAAAAATCCCGATTACGGAAGATGCCGCGCTTGCCGATTTTTTGAGCGTGCAGGAAATCGGGCAGGCGATTCCCGAAGAAACGTGGGAAGCCGTGGCGAAAATTTTCGCGTTCGTCGTGCAGTTCAACGCGAAGGATCGCGGCGCGTAGGTTTGCAGAGCGCGAGATTTTTTAGCTAAATCCGCTTTCAAAAAATCGGCGTTGGAAAATTTTCATTGAGTTTTTTGCGGATTTAATTTAAAATAGATTTTGGTGTTGGAAAATGTTTTTGAAAAAAATTTTTGAAAAATTGAAATTCTCGAAAATCGCTTCGCCCGAAAGTTTTAAAGCTGCGCAAGATTCGATGCTGAACATAATAAATCGATTTGCGGTGCTGGACGAAAAGTCGAAAAATCTTTCGGAAAAATATCCCGAGCAAAAAGCGATAATTCATCGCTGCTTTGAAGACACGAAAAAAATCGAGCCGAGCGTTTCAGTTCGCGCGGGAAAATTCGAGCAGGCGCTCGCGCTCCAAATTACGAGGGTGAGTTCTGCAATCGACAAAATTCTCACGAACGGCGACGAGCAAAAATTGAACAAAGAATTGGAACTGCTCGAGCGTTGCGTCCGCGTCCGCACGAATGCCGACAACGGAGCGAGCGATGAATGAATTTAATTTTTGCCCGAAATGCGGCTCGAAAAAAATTCAGTTTCTCCAAAACAAAAAATGGATTTGTTCGGATTGCGATTTTGATTTGTATAACAATGTGGCCGCGGCGGTGGGCTTGATTATTTGCGATGCGGACGGAAATGTTTTTTTTGAAACGCGCGCGAAAAATCCGTGCAAAGGTTTTTTGGCTTTGCCCGGCGGATTTTGCAATCCCGACGAAAGCGCGGAAGAAGGCGCGATTCGAGAATGCTTTGAAGAAACCGGCTTACACGTTGAAGCGGCTTCGCTGAAATTCATTGCGAGTTTTCCGAACACTTATGAATACAAAAATTTTTTCTACAAAACGTGCGACATTTTTTTCGAAGCGAAAGTTCAGCTTGAAAACGGCGAAAATTTTTTGAATGCGATTCGCGCGGACAAAAAAGAAGTGAGCGAAGTTGTCACAAAAAAAATCGCTTCGCAAAAAGACATCGACGATTTGCCGCTGGCGTTTGACTCGGCGAAAAAAGCTTTGGCCGTTTGGCTCAAAAATAAAATTTGAAAAAATTTGGCAGATAAAGATAAATCATGAACAAAATTTTTATAACCGAATTGACTACATGTGGCGCGGCTTTGATTTTTTACATTGCGATGCTTGCCACGCAAAAAAATCGACGCGAAAAAATTCGTTCGGCGGCGGGCGCGCTCATTTTTAAAACCGCGTCTCCTTCAAAACGAAAAACACTCTCGCTTTGGATTGTGATTCCGCTCGTGCTTGCTTTTGCGTTTTTGATAAATTACAGCGCGTTTTTTGTGATTTTGATTTGCGCGCTTTGCTCGCTTGCGATTTTCATTTCTTGTCACGACGACGCTTGCAACGTAAACAATGGAATTTACGAAAATTGCATAATCGGCGGCGGCGATATTATTCCTTACGAAAAAATCAAAGGCGTGGAAAATTGCGCGAACGCGGAAAATATTCCTGAAAATTTGATTTTGCAAATCGAGCTTGTTGATTCAAAGAAAATCCAAATTCAATTTGTGAATGAAAAAGAATTCAAATGCGCGTTGGAACAAATTGAAAAGCACGTTTGAAAATCCGCGCTGCAACGTCAATAAATCTCTTCCTGGATTTTGTCTTGGATTTTCGACGCGCAAAGCGAAAGTTCCTTTTGCACAATCTCGTTTATTTTGTTGATTTTTGACTCGTCGAGCGGCGCGCTTCCTTCCGTAAAAAAAAGCGACATCGGCATCACTTGCAGTTCCGCGACGATTTTTTCGAGCAGTTTGTAAGTGACGAATTTCGCGCCAGTTTCTATCACGCTCAAGTGGTTCGGAGTGATGCCGAGGCGTTCCGAAAGCTGCTCCTGCGAAAGCCCGAGTTTTTTCCTGTATTTTTTGACGTTTCCCCCGAAAATCTTCCTTATATTTATTTCCACCATATTTATAGAATTATCCAGAATACTTTAAATATAAACATAATCAAAAAGAATGAGAATATGTAAAAACACTTCTTTTTGCTTGACTATTTTTGCCAAAAGATTTATAATTCGGAGAAATCATTCGGAAAGAATGAGAAAACTTGGTAAAAAGCCATTCGGCGGATTTCTTGAGGGGAAGAATGAAAAAGACGATTTTTATTGCTATTTTTTTGTTGGCACTTTTGAGTGTGACATTTGCAAAACGAATAAAGCGTGTGAATTTGGAAGATGCGACGGCGAAGACGGCTTTTTGGACTCCGCAAGATATGCAAGTGGCGGCGGATGCTCTTGTACGACTTTGTGTTGAAGATGAATTTGTTGATATTGCGATTGAAAAGTATCAAAACGAGCACGACGGCTTGAGGCCTGCCGCTCAAATCGGAAAAATCCAAAACAAGAGCAGCGAAAGCATCAAAACCTCGCAAATGGCGAATGCGCTGCGAAGTTCGATTCGTTCGAGCGGAGTGCTTGATTTTGTGGTAAGTACGAGCGGTAGCGAAGGTGCGGCTTTGCGCGACGGACGGCTTGAGCAGACGGATGCTTTCAACGAAGTGAGCGATGAAACAAAACTCAAGCAAATGAGTGTGCGCGGTGCTGCTTTTGAATTCAATGGAAGCATAGATTCCGCCGTAGCATTGGACAATCGTGGCAAGCATGGAATGCGCACGTATTTCGTTTACCTTGCGATGCATGACCGTTCGACAAATGAAATAATTTGGGATCATCAATACGAAACGACAATTGAGTTCTGATTTTTTATGAAAGTTGATTCTGCGAATTGCATCGCAAGTCTTGATTTGCTTATGAATTTCGCTTTGCGAAATTTGCTTGGTTTCCGACATTTTCGGAAATCCATATTTCATTCATATTTTTATCAAGGAGTAAAAAAATGAAAAAGGTTTTGGTTTTTGCCGTGGCGATTCTGACGGCCGCGACGATTTTTGCGCAGGAAAAAAAGCCTGTGATTGGAGTTGCAAAGCTTACGACCTCGCTTTCAAAAGCAACTGTTGAGGGATATTGGGGCGAATATTGGGGTTCGCCAGATGCAAAAGATGCATCTAGTTATACACATGTTCAAACGGATTACAACACAGAGTTGAAAGAACGTGCCGTAGTTCCTGCTAATCTTCAGCAAGTTATGCAGTCGCTTCAAAATATACTTTATGATTTTTTTGCAGATTCTAATTTGTTTGAAAAAGTAGTTGAATGCAATGCAAGTGGTAGCGATGCAAAGGATATTGATTATCTTGTGCAGCCGTCTTTGGATATGCTTTATTTGGAACGTGGCATATTTTCATTTGCAGGACCAAATTCTCATGTTGTAGATAATCGTGCTGTACTTGCTGTTAAAGTTATATTTAAAGATATAAAGAGCGATAAAGTTTCCATTATGCTTTTCTATGCCGGAGCTGGTGCTTTGGGCAAAGACACTCGTGAAAAACTTAAAAATAATGGTGATTATTTTGATAACTTTTATGTAAGGAACTTGGAATTGACCAATCCTGAAGGATTTACCGCATCTTCTGGAGGATTGTTGAGCCAGGCGATGAAAGCCGCCATCAACAAAAACAAAACGGAAAAACCAAAAGACGATTTTCTGTATGAGGATGTAAATCAAGGTTTGAAGAGGCTTTCAAAAAACATTGTTATTCACGTTTATCAGAAAATCAATCCGCCTACTGTAGAGGCTGTGGATGAAAATGGCATCATTACTTTTTCTGCGCTTGGTTTCAATGAGAAAGATATGCTTGACGTTAAAAATGGCGGAGAGCGCGTAGCTGAAATCTATGTCTACGATATTAAAGACAGAATTGCGTATGCAAAAGTTGACCCTGTGGATCCTGAATTTTCAGATGCTGAAATCCGAGAAGGTTTTTTCATAAGTCCAGCAGAAAGAGAATGGAACTGGCAACAAGTGAACAATGCCGTAAGAAACATCAAAAAACAAGTTAAGAACATAAAGAAAGTTCAAAAAGCCAATGCCAAGGCAAAAAAATAGGGCTGTTAAAATCAGCGGCATTATTTTTGCCGCTGATTTTAATTAGAGTTTGTTGATGCAGACTCTCTTGTTGAACTGTGATTTTTCATTTCATTGCAAAATCGCGGTTCAATATTTTCGTAAATTTTGATTTCTAAAAATATTGAAAATTTATAAGGAATGTGAAAATGAATTGCAAAAAAAGAATTATCGCTGTTTTTATTTTTTCAGTCTTCGTTTTAGGATTTTCTGCAATCGCTAAGCCGGCTAGCAATCCCCAAGATGCGAAAATGACCAAGGCTGAAAAAGCGGCGGCGAAAGCAGAGGCAAAACTCAAGGAACAAAAGCGCAAAGCAATTTTCCTTAGATATCCATATAATTATGAGAAATATCAAGCTGCAATTCTTTCGGGCGATTATAAGACGGCGCGTTTTATGCTTGAAGGACTTCCTTCTTTAAATTATGCACAATTGATAGATTTGGGAATGTTGCAATATTATGCCGGCAAATTTTCTGATGCCGCTGTATCATTGGAAGCTGCTACGAATGCAATAGGCGAAGATTTCGTAAAAAGGCTTAAAAACGACGGCTCTAAAAAAGTTTCATTTGGCACTGAATTTGTGAATGACAATTACACCGCCTATCACGGAAGCATTTATGAATTTTTGCTCGTGGACGCTTTCAATGCGTTAAACTTTTATCGAGAAGCTTTCAAAAAAGGTTTTCAATATGGCGATGACGAAGATGACTTGCTTGAACGTGCGTATAATCATATTGTTCGAGTTTATGAAAGACGCAATCAATATGGACAAATGTTCGATTTTTTGTTGAGTGAAGCGAATGGAGAGAATGACAGGGACGGCAACGGTTTTTTGAATAAAGTTGGAGCGTACAACAGCGTTTTGGGTGCGGCAGGTTATTTTTATTATATTGGAGCGGATTCAACTGACGAAACTTTGAGAGCCGCAGGTTTGAGCGCGAGAAATTTGGAACGTGTTATGCCAGCAGAAGCGAAAAGAGAAGACATTTATCGTGCCTCAACTTTGGCAGACTGGTTACAAATCGTGCTTTCAAGGCAATACAATGCGACTATGGATGACGACCATGAACCTATAATCGCCGAATTGAAAACTCTAGCACCACAAGTGGATATGAGTTTTTATAATTCTTTTAACACTTCTAAAGGAAGAATTGAAGTCTTAGCTTTGGCAGGGCTAATCGCACAAAAATCCGAGCATCTTGAAGTCATTCCTACGAACATAACTATTGGTGGCGAAACCGTGCCCGCAAAATTTTCGTGGCCGGAATATAGGGAAGATTCTGCAAATATAAGAGTGCCTTCAATCGTCAAAATTACTTTGAGCAATGGCGCGTCAAAGAAAGCGATTGTGCTTGAAGATTTTGATTTGGCAGTAAAGGCCGACATCGCTTTGAACGCCCGAAAAGACGCTGCTCGGCATCTTATCCGTGCGGCGCATAGTTTGTATGAGGCACGACTTGCTGATCAACGCAATGAAAGGGTAATGAAAGAGGGCAGGGGAAATCTCACAACAGTTGATTCTATCTATGAAGGATTTTTCTTGGAACAAAAGTCCGACCTTCGCCAGGCAATGGCTTTGCCTAGTAAAGCGTATTGCGCAGGATTTGAAGTTGCGCCAGGCACGTACTCAGTTACAATTGATTACGGCAACGGAAGAAATGAAACAATAGAAAACATCGTCGTCTTGCCAGGAAGACCGACTTTGGTGGAAAGTATATGCAACTGAAACACAAGCATTTGATTCGCGTGTTCCATCAAAGCAAGTGCGCCGCATTTTTCTTGGTCTTTGCCATCTGCGCTTTTCCAATGGCGGCAGCTGGAATGCCGGTTTGGGTGACAACCCCTTACAAGGTCTACCCAAGCGAAAAATATTTCGCGCAATGCGGAAGCGGGACGAGCGCGAAGAAGGCCGAACTCGATGCCGTGGAAAAGCTTGCAGCGATATTCAACACATCGATATCGTCGAAATCATTTTCATCAAACAGGATGAAACAGGCGCAAAAAGAAGGCGAGGTGTCCACGGCTAAAGTTTTCGACTTCTCGCAAGACATAACCCGAAAAGTTTCCGTTGAGGATTTGATTGGAATTGAATTAAAAGAAAGTTATACCGATGGGAATACTTTCTATGCACTTGCGGTTATGAACAAGGTCAATACCGCGAAGGCTCTTGTTTCGGCGGTGCAGTTCAATGACAAAAAAATTCAAGCCTTATTGAAAGACGAGAACTTGGGAAACATTTCCATAATAAATTACGGACGCTTGAACTTCGCAAAGGAAATAGCTTTGCTCAACGAAAAATATCTTGCGAGACTTGATGTAGTTGATTCTAGCGCATCGGCAAATTTGAAAAAGTGCGTTACAGATTCCGCTTCATTGCAGAAAGAAATTTCAAGCATGGCGACTTTCATTCCAATTTATATAAAAATTGAAAATGATTCTCCAGCAAATCAGATTAAGCAAGACTTGGCGCAAATGGTAAACGCATGTTCATTGAATGTTTCCGATGATTCCAACGAACGCTATTCAATAATCGGAAACCTTTTTTTGACGACCGAAATTTCAGGCGATGGAAAAATCGTGCAGTCATATTACACGCTTGATTGTTGTCTTTCAGATAACGCGCTCGAAGAAAAACTTTTGCCGATAAAAATCGAGGGCCGTGAACGCTCAACGAGTGAAAGCGAGGCGAAAAGGCGCGCCTATCAAGCCTTGTCATCTAAAATAAAGAGCGCGACGACCGCTTCATTTTTGAACTTCTTGAATTCGCTGTAAAAATAAAACACTTCCTCCATAGAGAAGTTTTCCCTGCCTGCATGTTTTAGTGCAGGCAGGGTTTTAAATTTGCAATCCGTTTTCAAATAAATTCAGATAAAACTCGCTCGGTTGTTTCAGCACGAATTTTTAATAATTACTTTTTGTTTGATAAGACCTTCTAAAAGAATTGGAATGCACCGTAGTTATTTAAAAAGAATGGGAAAGTGGGAAAGTGCTGAAAAAATTGAACGCAATCTTCAACATATAGATATTGACAAACACCTTTTTAATGCGATAATATTGTGGATATTTTGCAAAAATAGACTTGTTTGATGTATTTTTGCATACCAAATTTTTTGGAGGAAAAAATGAAAAAACTTATGTTTTATGTTGCAATGACATTAGCGTTTGCAACAATCTATGCGCAGAAAAAGCCTGTGGTTTTTGTGTCGGAAACGACCGCAGCACAGAGTGAAACAAATGTAAAAGGTTATTGGGGTCCTCTTTATGGCACACGCCCAGTTGATGATGGGATTATTACAGTTTCTAAAGTGAAGGATACAAAACAAACAGAAGAAGCCCCAGACTTACTTTATGAAGCTACAACTCCTGTCAAACTTTCAGACATTATCCCTGTTTTGCAGTCCAGCCTTTTTTCAGAGTTGGTAAAAACAGGTGCGTTCGAAGTTTTGGCGGAAAAACAAGGCAGTTCAGACTATATTTTTGGAGCAGTTATTGAAGATTTTACGGCAACGAGAGCAGAAGAAATTCTTAACGGCAAAATTCCTCCGCTTTTTGCTCCAACCAATAAGTATGATATGAGTGTATCCGCAAAAGTTTCAGATACAAAAACAGGCAAGATTGTTTTCGAAAAACAGTTCCATCAAGGTCAGATTGCCAATCCTGGAAAATTTGTCTCGAGAAGCCTTTCTCCGAAAGAAATGGCAGAGACGGTCGCAAAAACAATCGCCCTTGATTTCGCAAATGAAATATGCCCTCCAACCATATTGAGCGTTTCCGATGGAATCATAGAAATTCCTATTCAAGGCGTGTCGGTGGGAACGGTCGTCGATGTCATTGATGAATACAGTCTTGTTGCAGAAATAATTGTTTACGAAATGGATGCAGATACTGCGAAGTGCAAAGTTGATCCAAAAGGTGTGTATACAAACGCGGCAATAAAAGAAGGAATGTCTGTTAAGGCAACGACGAAGAATGGCAAAAAGGCTTTGAAGAATATAAATAAAGCAAAAAAGTAAACGCAATTAGACACAAGCGAAAGCGGAATTTTACTGAATCAACGTACCTCGACGCAAGCGTCGGGGTATGAAACCTCTGTACGAATCAATTTGCTTCAAACGAAATTCAAAGCCGCTTGGTTTCTTTCCCTTTTGGCAAAACCAAATCTTTTTCAATGCCACGCGTCGGGTAAATTATGCCGTCTTTGTCAATTGCCACGCATTCAAATTCGGGGCAGAGCGGACTTTGCGAAAAGCGCGCGATGCTTTCCAAGCCGCAAACGAAAATGCTCGTGCTGAGCGCGTCGGCGGCCATGCTGTTCGGGCAGATTATCGTGATGCTAACGATGTCGGTGCGCACTGGAAATCCTGTCGCGGGATTCAGAATGTGGCTGTAAAGTTTGCCGTCTTTTTCGAAGAAACGCTCGTAGCCGCCGCTTGTCACCACGGAATTGTCCTGCACAAAAAGCATCGCGGCATTTCCCTCGCCGAACGGATTTCTTATGCCGACGCTCCATTTTTCGCCGCTGGATTTTTTTCCGTGGACATAGACGTTTCCGCCCAAAGAAGTTACTGCGCGGCGCACTTTTTTTTCGCGCAGGATTTTTTCCACTTCGTCGGCGGCGAAGCCTTTTGCAATCGCGCCCAAATCAAGCTGAACGCCTTTTTTTGCAAAGCGCACGGTGGGCGCGCCTTCGTCTTCCGAAAGGATGACATTTTTGTAGCCGACGAGCGGCATCACTCGCGCGAAATCTTCTTCGCTCGGAACGCGCGGATTTTCGCTTGTTACGTTCCAAAGTTTTACGAGCGGACCGACAGTGACATCGAACGCGCCGCCTGAAAGTTCGCAAAAATAAAGCGCGGTTTTGAGCACCGTGAAAAAATCTTCGCTCACTTCCACTGCGCGTTCGGCGGCGTTTTCATTCACGCGCGAAATTTCGGAGGACGGAGAATAATTGTTGAAAACATTTTCAATTTCTCGGAGGCGCGAAAAAATTTCCGCGTAAAATTCTTCGCTCGAATCTTCATACAAGTTGACAGAGCAAATTGTATTGAAAATAAATTGTGTTTGAGCGGAGGATTTTTTTTGGAAACAGCCGCTCAATCCGAATGCGAGAAAAATTGAAAATGCCAAAAATGCGCGCGTGCGTCTATGCAAGGACGGAAATTTCTTTTTTGAGGATGACGCTTATTAAGTCTATCAGCCACAAAATTCCGAAAAGGTTCAGCGTGAAAATCTGCACAACGCCGATTATGGCAGGCAGAGTTTTTCCGCTTGTAACGCGCGCGATGATTCCGTAAATATCGTACAAAATCACTAAAATGATTTTTACGATCCAATCAAGTCCCTTGATTCCTTTTGCCATGACAGCCTCCATAATTTTTATGATTTATTCGCTTTCATCTTCCAACTTTTTTTTGCACTCGCCGAGCCGACTTTTCGCGCCGTCGTCCAATTCGGGATATTGCGGATTTATGTCGCGCATTACGTCCAAAAGAATTTCCGAAACGAGATAGCGCGTGTACCATTTTTTGTCGGCGGGCAAAACATACCACGGGCATTCTTTCGTGCTCGTGGCGTTGATCGCGTCCTCGAACGCCGCGCGGTAGTCGTCGAAAAATGCGCGCTCCTTGATGTCGTTCTCGCTGAACTTCCAGTTTTTTTCTTCGCGATTTATTCGCTCCAAAAAGCGTTTCTTTTGTTCGCCCTTGGAAAGGTTCAAAAAAATTTTTATCACGCGAAATGAATTTTCGTAAAGATATTCTTCCCAACCGCGAATGTCCTTGTAGCGATTTTTGATGTAGTCCTTGTTCACCGTGCGCTCGGGCATTTTGTAGTCCTTCCAAAATTCGTGCACTTTCACGACCAAAACTTCTTCATAATACGAGCGATTGAAAATGCACATTTTGCCGCGCGCAGGAAGCCGCTTGTGATAACGCCACAAAAAGTCGTGCGCCGCTTCTTCAGTGTTCGGCGACTTGAAGCTGCACACGTCGATGCCCTGCGGATTGATGCTGGAAAAAACGTGCTTCACAACGCTGTCCTTTCCAGCCGCGTCCAAAGCCTGGAGGCAAATCAAAATCGCTTCGCGACCTTCGGCGTAGAGCCTGTCTTGCAGAGCCTTCACTTCGTCCATGTTTTTTTGAGTCTGCTTTACGAGCGCGGATTTTTTTTCTTTTATTTCGTCGAAGTCGTAATGAATTTTTTTCAAGTCAATTTTTTCGCTTCCGTCAAATCGATATTTTTCCAGTTTCATAATTTCCTCCGAATGCAAAATGCGCCCTTTCGGACTAAATAAATTATAGCACGGAAATTTCAAAAAAGCAAATTTTTTATTTTGTAGGGGGAAAGCCTTCCCCTCGCTCCAGCCCGCAAGCGCGGTCTTTCGCTACCCCTTCTCCGGTGGCTGCCGCCCCCAAGCCCCTGCAAAAATAAAACCTCCGCGCAATTATTTCTGCGCGGAGGTTCGGGGATTTTCTAAAATTCCACGACGCACGAAATTGGCAAATGGTCGGAATATCCATTGAGCGAATAAATTTTAAACGGCTTCGGTCTGCCGTCTTCATACGCCCACGCGCCGGAAGTTTGCGGCGAAAATTCTTTGAGCGCGATTTGTCCGCAAGCAAAAAAATGATCGATTCTCTCCCATTTGTCGCGGAAAAAATAACTGCCTTCTTCGCCTGAAAATTCTGGCCACGGCGAATACACGAAAATTTTTTCGCGCGAAAAAAGCATCGCAAATTCAATATTCGGCGCATTGCAAAAATCTTCCGCTTCAATCGCGTCAATATCGATAAAATTGAATTCGCTTATATCTTGATTAAAATCGCCGGCGCAAATTATCGCGGGCAAAGTGGTATCGCTTCGCGCGTCAGAAATTTTTTGCGCCAAAAGTCCTTCTTGCCATCGCCGCCAAATTTTCGATTCTTCTTCGCCGCCCGATTTCGACTTCCAGTGATTCACGAAAATTTTCAGCGCGCGCGATTTTTTGCCGCTGGAAAATTTATTTTTCGCGATGAGCAAATCCACTTCCATAAGCGGACGCATCGAAGGCGCGCGCGAATTTTCCGCACGAACATCGAGCGAATGAATTTTAAATCCGCAGAGTTCGTGGCGAGAAATCACGGCGCAGCCAATCGAAGAATTTTTCTTTTTGGAAAAACATCCGTAACGATAAACTTTTTTCGGATTCCAATTTTCGCCAGCGAGCGCGTTTGAAATGTCGTGCAGAATTCCTTCGTTTTCGATTTCCTCGAGAATCACGACATCGCCGTCGAGAACTTTGATTGCGCGGCAAAGTTTTTTGAGCCGCTCCTTGTACGCTGCTTCGCCCCATTTTTTCGACTTTTGAAAATTGGAATATTCAATGCCGTCGTTGTTAGCGTCGAAAAAAGTCTGCGCGTTCCAATTGACGATTTTCAGCGAAGCGCGTTTCCCCTCCCTTGCGCCCGCGCAACCGCCGAAAAGCGTCGCAAAGCACAAAGCCAAAAAAGCCGCGCAAGTGGCAAGCGCGAGCATCATCGCAAAAGTTTTGATTTTTGTTTTCATTTTCACCTCTCATATAAGGTAGGCTTTTTTGAAAACTTTTTAACGCAAGACGAAAAAAAAGCGCGGCCGAGCCGCGCCACTTTTTTCACTTGCAAAAAGCCAATTTTTCCTTTACAATGATTTTATGAAAGAATTGGAATTGAAATATGGATGCAACCCAAACCAAAAGCCTGCGCGGGTTTTTGTCGAAAATGGAAATTTGCCAATCACGGTTTTGAACGGTCGTCCCGGCTACATAAATTTGCTTGACGCGCTCAACGGCTGGCAGCTTGTAAAAGAATTGAAAGAAGCCACCGGACTTCCTGCGGCCACGAGTTTCAAGCACGTTTCTCCTGCGGGCGCGGCGGTCGGCGTTCCGCTTTCCGAAACTTTGAAAAAAATTTATTTTACTGGCGACGTTGAACTTTCGCCGCTTGCTTCGGCGTATGCGCGTGCGCGTGGCGCGGACAGAATGTCGAGTTTCGGAGATTTCATCGCGCTTTCGGATTCGTGCGACAAAGCCACGGCGCAGCTCATCGCAAAAGAAGTTTCCGACGGAATCATCGCTCCTTCCTACGATGCGGACGCGCTTGAAATTCTTCGAGGCAAAAAAAAGGGCGCATATTGCGTAATTCAAATCGATGAAAATTTCGTTCCGCCTGAATTGGAACGCAAGCAAGTTTTCGGAATCACATTCGAACAGGGACACAATTTTTTGAAAATTGATTCTTCCTGCCTCGAAAACATCGTGACGAAAAACAAAAATCTTTCCGAAGAAGAAAAACGCAATTTGGTGATTTCTCTCATCGTGCTGAAATACACGCAGTCGAACAGCGTTTGCTATGTCAAAGATGGGCAGGCAATCGGAATCGGCGCAGGGCAACAAAGCCGAGTTCACTGCACGCGGCTCGCCGGCGACAAAGCCGACAAATGGTGGCTCAGACAATGCCCGAAAGTTTTGGATTTGAAATTCATCGAAGGAATTAAACGCGCCGATCGCGACAATGCCATCGACGTTTACACGAGCGCGGAATACGACGACGTTCTCGCCGAAGGAAAATGGCAGAAAATTTTCGCCGAAAAGCCGAGCGTTTTCACGGAAGACGAAAAGCGTGAATGGATTTCGAAAAACCGCGACGTTGCTGTGGGAAGCGATGCGTTCTTTCCGTTCGGCGACAATGTTGAACGCGCGGCAAAATCCGGCGCGAGCGTAATTGCGCAGCCGGGCGGCTCAATCCGCGACGACGCTGTGATTCAAGCCTGCGACGAACACGGAATCGCGATGGCGTTCACGGGAATCCGGCTTTTTCACCATTAAACGGCACATTCGAAAAATTTGGCGAAAAAAAATCGACGGCATTTGCCGTCGATTTTTTTATAAGGCGAAAATTGGTAAAAATTATTTTTCGCTTTCGGATTCCTTTTCGCCGAAAATTCCATTTAGAAAATTTGTGAGTTTTGAAGTGCCGCTTTGAATTTTTTCGGAGGCTTCGTCTTTCACCACTTCGGCTTTTTCTTTGGCGGCGTTTTCCAATTCCTCCGCTTTCGTTCCGACCTTTCCTGAAATTTCTTCGGTCTTCGTTCCAATCGTTTGATTGATTTTTTCACGCGCAAGATTTTCCAATTCTTCGACCTTCGAATTTACATTGGTTTTCGCCGAATCGATTTTTCCGCTTGCGGATTCTTTCGCAGATTCCAAGGCTTCGCTCGCTTTTTCTTTCACATCTTCTGCTTTTGCGGAGACATCGGATTTTTTTGAATTCGCTACAAGTTTTGAATGTGCGCTGTCATAACGACCTGTCAAACGCCAATCCGAAAAACGCTGCAAAACAGAAAGTTTGACAGTCGCGCGTTCGGCATCAATAGTCGCCTTCAACGATTCATAAGCCGAAATGTTTGAAGCGTCTTTGTTTTTTGCGTCGGCTTCAATTTGATTTACAAGCTGCTCAAAATGCGAAAGATAATTCTCCGCAGCATTGTCCGCAAATGCGAAATTTCCAATTGCGAAAATCGCAAGGAAAATCAAGAAAAATTTTTTCATCAAAAACTCCTATAGAGATGAACTTTCATCGCACTTTTCAAAAAATTTTTGCCATTATAACAAATTTTTTCAAGTTGTTCAAGTGAAAAATTGTAGCAGAAAATTATTTGACTTCGTTGTGCAGACATTGATTGCAGCCAACTATCATAACATGTTTTTTTCCTTGAGTTCTATTGAAAAGTCGCGAAACTAAATATCCGTCTTGTGGAACAATTTTTGCGCACACAGGGCAAATTCTTTTTACCCCCGCTTTGCAAATTGGAAAGCAGTTCGGGCAGCCGCTCACCGTACATCTCTGATCCGGAACGTTCATAGGACGATAAACTTTGCTGATTATGTTTTGGCCTTTCAAAAGGGGGGAGCCGCAAATCGGGCAATTTACAAGCGTGGCGCGCGATGAATTTTTTTCCGCGATTTTTTTTGATTTCGAATTCCGCCTGAAAAATGCAAAATACGAAAGTGCGAAAATTATTAGCAAAATTGCGGCAAATAAAAGAATAAATTC